>DASVTZ010000224.1 GCA_036387335.1 Longimicrobium sp. | reverse complement strand
TCGCAGGTTTGCACACGGATCTCGGAGCATCGGCAGGCATTTCATGGCCGCCGGCATCGCCGGGGGATGAAGCCCCCGGCTGGAACCACGGGAAGGCGGCTGAAGCCGTCTCGCCATTTTTTTGTCATCCTGAGCGACGCGCTGCTCAGTCCTTGCCGCGTCACCGTCCTCAAGCGCGGAGTGAAGGATCTACTGCACGTGACGAGGGGCTCGCGGTTTACACGCCGTCCTCTTGCCGCGCCGGCTAGATCCTTCGGTCGCCGCAGAGAATATGGCGTGCGGCGCTGGGATTCGTGCCGGCGGCTTCCTCAGGATGACATGGGGGGCAGTCCGCGGAGCCGGGCATTGTAGGTTCCAGCGGCGGATTCAATCGCTCCTGGAAGGGGATGCTCCTGGCGTATTCGTAGCGGTCGCGAACCGTGTCCACCTTTCGGGGTATCTTCGCGCATGCTTTCCGAGCTGCGAATCCGCAACTTTGCCCTGATCGACCGGCTCAGCGTACGGCTGGGGCCGGGCCTCAACGTGCTCACCGGCGAGACGGGCGCGGGCAAGTCGATCATCGTGGGCGCGCTGGGCCTGCTCCTGGGCGAGCGCGCCTCCGCGGACGTCGTGCGGCACGGCGAGGAGCGCGCGTCCGTGGAGGGCGTGTTCGACGTGGCCGGGCGCGAGGACGTGGAGCGCATGCTCGACGAGCGCGGCTTCGAGGCGGAGGAGGGGACGCTCGTCCTCAAGCGCGAGGTGGTGGCCGAGGGACGCAGCCGCGCCTGGGTCAACGGCTCGCCGACCACCGTCTCCGTGCTGGGCGAGCTGGGGCGGCTCCTGGTGGACCTCCACGGCCAGCACGAGCACCAGACGCTCCTTCGCCGCGACGAGCAGCGCGCCATCCTGGATGCCTACGCCGGCAACGCGGATGCGGTGGAGAAGATGCGCGCCGCCCACGCTGCCGTCCTGGGGCTGGAGCGCGAGCTGGATTCGCTGGAGACCCGCCGCCGCGAGGCCATGCAGCGCGCCGACTACCTGCGCTTCCAGGCAGACGAGATCGAAAAGGCCGCCCTTCGCCCGAGTGAGGAAGAGGAGCTGGAGGACGAGGCGCGCCGCCTCACCCACTCCGAGGAGCTGACCGCGCTCTCGGGCGGGCTGTACGAGGCGCTGATCGGCGCGGACGAGGCGCTGGTCGGGGGGCTGGGGAGCATCCGCCGCGCGCTGGACTCGCTCGTCCGCATCGATCCGTCCCAGGCGGAGCTCCAGGAGCTGTACGACAGCGCATACTACGCGCTCCAGGAGCTGGGCGACCGCATGGAGCGCTACGCCGCCAACATCGAGCACGATCCCGCGCGCCTGGACGAGATCCGGCGCCGGCAGGACCTGCTCTTCCGCCTCCGCTCCAAGTACGGCGGCACGCTGGAGGAGATCGTGGAGATCGGCCGCCAGGCGCGCGCCGAGCTGGACCTGGTGGATGGCGCCGGCTTCGAGGCCGCCGCGCTCAACAAGCGCCTGCTCGCCGCCCGCGAGGCACGAGATGCCGCCGCGGCCGACCTGACCGCGCGCCGTGAAAAGGCGGTCAAGAAGCTGTCGCGCGAGGTCACCTCCGTGCTCCCGGAGCTGGGGATGGCGGGCGGCGTCTTCGCGGCGGTGCGGGTGCCGCTCGCGGTGCCGGGCGCGCACGGGGCGGAGGACGTCGAGTTCCGCGTGTCGCTCAACAAGGGCTTCGATCCCAGGCCGCTCTCCTTCGTCGCATCCGGCGGCGAGATGTCGCGCATCATGCTGGCGCTCAAGACGATCCTGGCGCGGCTGGACTCCGTCCCCACGCTGATCTTCGACGAGGTGGACGCGGGGATCGGCGGGCGGGTGGGGCTGCAGGTGGGGGACAAGATGCGGGAGGTGGCGGGGAGCCATCAGGTGTTCGCCATCACCCACCTCCCGCAGATCGCCTCGCGCGCGCACCTGCACCTCCTCGTCTCCAAGCTTGAGCGCGACGGGCGCACCACCACCGAGATCACCGCCCTGGAATCCGCCGGCCGCGTGTCCGAGATCGCCCGGATGCTCGGCGGCGATCCCGAGAGCGAGAAGTCGCTGGAGCACGCGCGGGAGCTGTTGGAGCGCGGGGTGGGGGTCGGATAGCGGAGGTCTGGGCGCGGGCGGGCACGGGCAGCCACGTGGGGCGGCCCCTACGGGTATGGGTGCGCTGTTGCCGGGGCTGGCGTAGCGGCGAGGGTGGGCAGACACGCAGGTCTGCCCCTACGGGTATCGGTGTGCGCAGCCGGGGGGCGGAGCAGCGGCGGGCACGGGCGCGATGAATCGCGCCCCTACGAGGCACGGTCTCGCAACCGGTGTTCTCCCCCTCACCCGCCCTGCGCCCCCGCAGGCGGGGGAGGGGGCCGGGGGGAGGGGGCCTGTCAGGCATTCCCCCACACGGCTGTGGCACCAAACGCCTTTCACCGCAGAAGATTGCGCGCTATATTCGGCGGGTTGACTCGCACCCTTCCGCGGAGGATCTCCCGGTGAAGAAGCAGCGCAAGTTCGCCGCGGCAGCCGTGGCGCTGGTGGGCGTCGTGGGGTACCTGATGGTCACGGGGATGAAGGACTCCGCGATGTACTACTACACCCCCACCGAGCTCGTGTCGGCGGTCGGCAAGGACCCGTCGCTCCACGCGCTGGGGTACAAGGTGGGCGGGCGCGTGGTGCCCGGCACCGTGCGCTACGACCAGCGCACGCTGGACCTCTCCTTTACCGTGATGGACATCGCCGACGGGCGGACGCGCTTCCCCGTGAAGTACAACGGGCCGCTCCCGGACACCTTCAAGGAAGGGCGCGACGTGGTGGTGGAAGGGAAGTTCACGCGCGCGGGCACGTTCGAGGCGTCCACCGTGCTCACCAAGTGCGGCTCGCGCTACGAAGCCGTCGAAGCGGATCTGAAGACGTCGTGATCACCTCGATCGGCGAAGTCGCCCTCTGGGTGGCGCTCCTCCTGGCTGGGTGGGGCGCCACGCTCGGCTTTGTGGGCGGGCGGCGCGGGCGCGGAGACCTGGTGCTCAGCGCCGAGCGCTCGGTCTACGCCGTCTTCGGGCTCCTGCTTGTGGCGTGCGGGGCCATCATCGCGTCGTTCCTGCGCAACGAGTACGTCTACCAGTACGTCGCGGGGTACTCCAACCGCGAGCTCTCCCTCTTCTACAAGATCACGGGGCTGTGGGCCGGGCAGACCGGCTCCCTCGTCTTCTGGGCCACGCTGCTGGCCCTCTTCTCGTCCGTCGTCGTCGTGCAGAACCGGCGGCGCAACCGCGAGTTCATGCCCTACGTCACGGGGACGAACCTCGCGGTGCTCGCGTTCTTCCTGGTGGTGATCGTCTTCGCGTCCAACCCGTTCAAGCTGCTGGACTTCACCCCGGCCGACGGCCGCGGGCTCAATCCGCAGCTCCAGAACTACTGGATGACGATCCACCCGCCGACGCTCTACCTCGGCTTCACCTGCTTCACCATCCCGTTCGCCTTCTGCGTGGCCGCGCTCCTTTCGGGGCGGCTGGACACGCGCTGGATCGCGACCACGCGCCGCTGGACGCTCCTCGCGTGGTTCTTTCTGACGGTGGGAATCATCTTCGGGATGATGTGGGCGTACGAGGAGCTCGGCTGGGGCGGCTACTGGTTCTGGGACCCGGTGGAGAACGCGTCGCTCCTCCCCTGGCTCACCGGCACGGCGTACCTGCACTCCGTGATGATCCAGGAGAAGCGCGGGATGCTCAAGCTGTGGAACGTGCTGCTGGTGATGGGCACCTTCCTCCTCAGCATCTTCGCGACTTTCCTGACGCGCTCGGGGCTCATCGAGTCGGTGCACTCCTTCGCCGAGAACCTGACGATCGCGTACATATTCCTCGGCTTCCTGAGCGCGCTGGTCCTGGTGACGGCGGGGCTGGTGTGGTGGCGGCGCGACAGTTTTGAGCCCGACCATCGCATGGAGTCGTTCGTCTCGCGAGAGGCGGCGTTCCTGGGGAACAACCTCCTCTTCGTAACGGGGATGTTCGCGGTGCTCTGGGGGACGATGTTCCCGCTGATCTCCGAGGGCTTCGCGGGGCGCAAGATCACGGTGGGGCCGGCGTGGTTCAACCGCGTCAACATCCCCATCGGGCTGCTGCTGCTGGCGCTGCTGGGGATCGGTCCGGTGATCGCCTGGCGCAAGGCGTCGCCGCGCAACCTGCGCCGCAACTTCCTGGTGCCGGTCTCCGTCGCGCTCGCGACCGCGGCGGTGCTGTGGATGGTGGGGGTGAGGCACACGTACGCGCTGCTCACCTTCGCGCTCGGCGCGTTCGTGATGACGACCATCGTGGTCGAGTTCCACAAGGGGACGCGCGCGCGGGCGCACATCGAGCGGGAGCGCTACCTGGCGGCCATGATGCACCTGGTGGCGCGCAACCGCAGGCGCTACGGGGGCTACGTGGTGCACGCCGGGCTGGTGGTGATGTTCGCCGGCTTCGCGGGCGCCGCCTTCAACGTAGAGGAGCAGGCCGCCCTCTCGCCCGGCGAGTCGGTGAAGATCCGCTCGCCGTTCGGGCACGAGTACACGCTGACGTACCAGGCGATGTCGTCGTACCCGGCGCAGAACATGAGCAAGCTGGTCACCTCCGTCGAGGTCGCGCGAAACGGCCGGTTCGCGGGGATGCTGACGGCCGAGAAGCGCGCCTACAGCCGCCGCGAGGAGATCGTGAGCGAGGTGGGGATCCGGCGCGCGTGGAACGAGGACCTGTACCTGATCCTGGCCGGCATCGACAACATGGAGGCCGTGGCGCAGGGCAAGAACCCGCGCCCCGTGGTCACCTTTCGCGTGCTGGTGAACCCGCTGGTGCCGTGGATCTGGCTGGGCGGCCTCATCATGGCCATCGGCACGCTGGTGGCGATGTGGCCCTCCGCCGAGGCCACGCGCCCCGTACCGCGCCTGCGCGCGCCCGTGGCCGTGCGCGAGCCCGAGCTGGTGGAGGCGTGATGCGCATCCTCCTGGCCGCGCTCCTGCTCGCGCTCGCCGCGCCCGCGCAGGCACAGGTGCAGCCGCACCTGCCGCCCAAGGTGGAGGCGGAGGTGCACGAGGCGCTGATCAGCCTGCGCTCCCCCGTCACTCCGTCGCACACGCTGGACATGTGCCCGTCCGTGGAGGCGATCGCCCTGCGCGACACCATCCGCACGGCCGCGCTGCAGGGCCAGACGTCGGACCAGATCGTGGAGGGCGTCGTCGCGCGCTACGGCGAGCGGATGAGGACGCTGCCGCGCCGCGACGGCTTCGGGCTGTGGGCGTGGATCGCGCCGCCGCTGGTGCTGCTGTTGGGCGGATTCGCGGTCTTCATCGCCATCCGCCGCATGCGGGGCCGCACGGTCGCCACGCCCGTGCCGGCCGGCGGGATGACGGACGAGGACCGCGCGCGGCTGGATGCGGCGCTGCGTGCCTTCGAGCGCGGGGAGGCGGGCGTATGACGGTGCTGGTGTTCGCGCTGGTCCTGGCGCTCGCCGCCGCGGCGTGGGTGATCCGCCCCATCGCGGGGCGGCGCACGGCGGTGCTGGTGGATGCCGCGCCGGGCTCCCTGCTCGATGCCGACGCCCGCCGCCGCGCCACGCTCGCCTCGCTCCGGGAGCTGGAGTACGACTTCCTCGGCGGCAAGCTGGACGAGGCGGACTACCGCGCCCAGCGCGACCGCATGTCGTACGAGGCGCTGGAGGCGATCCGCGCAGCCGAGTTCGCGGAGCGCGCCGTCAGCGGCGGGCGCCGCGCGGCGCCCGTGCAGGCGGCGCACGCCTGCGGCTTCGCCAACCCCGCGGGAAGCCGCTTCTGCGCCGGGTGCGGCAAGCGGCTGCGTTGACGGCCGGCGCGGTCCCCGCGGTCGAGGCGGTCGCGGTGGAGAAGTGGTACGGCCCGCTCCCCGCGGTGCGCGGCATTTCCTTCGTCCTCGCGCCGGGCGAGTTCCTCACCGTCTTCGGACCCAACGGGGCGGGGAAGACCACGCTCCTGCGCATCCTCTGCGGCGCCGTCGCACCCACGCGCGGCACGGTGCGGATCGGCGGGGAGGAGACCAGGGGCGGCGAGGGCGAGTGGCGGCGCAAGATCGGCCTCCTCTCGCACCAGACCTTTCTGTACCCGGGGCTGACGGCGGGGGAGAACCTGGACTTCTACGCGCGGCTCTACCGGCTCCCGGACCGCGCCGCCCGCGTGGCCGAGGCGCTGGAGTCGGTGGGGCTGTGGGAGCGGCGTGGCGACCGCGTGCGCACCTTCAGCCGCGGGATGCAGCAGCGGGTGGCGCTGGCCCGCACCCTCCTACACGATCCCCAGGCGGTGTTCCTGGACGAGCCGTACACCGGCCTCGATCCCCACGCCGCCGCCACCCTGCGCGGCGTCCTCGAGCGCCTGCGCGACGGCCGGCGGACGGTGGTGCTGGTGACGCACAACCTGTCGCAGGGGCTGGAGCAGGCGGACCGGGTGGCCGTGCAGGTGGGCGGCGAGTGGGTCTCCGACGAGCCCCGCTCCGCCATCGACGCCGTGCGCTGGGAGCAGCTCTACACCGAGCGCGTCGCCGCCGCGGTATGAGCTTCTTCGCCCAGATGTGGGCCGTGGCGCGCAAGGACCTGCTCCTGGAGCTGCGCTCCCGCGAGCGCGTCCTCTCCATGGGGACCTTTGCCGTGCTGGTGGCGGTGGTCTTCTCCTTCGCCCTCGACCCGTCCGTGCGGGCGCGCGAGATCGCCGGCGCCATGATCTGGGTGACGGTGCTGTTCGCGGGGACGCTGGGGATGGGGCGCGCCTTCGCCCTGGAGCGCGAGGCCGATGCGCTCACCGGCGTGCTGGTGTCGCCGGTGGACCGGGGGGCGCTGTTCCTGGGGAAGTGGCTCGCAAACCTGGCGGTGGTGCTGGTGGTGGAGGTGGTGATCTTTCCCGTGTACGGGCTCTTCTTCGGGCTGCCGTACGGCCGGTCGCTCCCGGCGCTGGTGGCGGTGGTGGTGCTCGCCACGCTGGGCTTCATCGCCCTGGGCACGCTCTTCGGTGCCATCGCGGCGCACACGCGGCTGGGGGAGACGCTCCTTCCCATCCTGATGCTGCCGCTCCTGATCCCGGTGGTGATCTTTGCCGCGTCCGCCACGCAGCGGCTGCTGGCGGGGCGGGCCGTCGCCGAGATCTCGTCGCAGCTGCGCATGCTGGCGGCGTTCGATCTCGTTTTCCTGTTCGTGTGCACGGCCCTTTTCGGCGCCGTGCTGGAGGAGTGATGACGACCGATGACAACTCGCTCGCGGGCACCCGCCGCTGGGCGATCATCCTGAACGCGCTCGCCGCGCTCGCGCTGACCGCCTCGCTGTACATGGTGTTCTTTTACGTCCCCACCGAGTCGACGATGGGCATCGTACAGCGCATCTTCTACGTGCACGTTCCCTCGGCCTGGGTGGCGTTCCTGGCGTTCGGGATCGTGGCCCTCTGCTCGCTCGGCTATCTCTGGCTGCGCGACGAGCGGCTGGACGCCATCTCGGTGTCGGCCGCGGAGCTCGGGCTCCTCTTCACCACCATCGTGCTGGTGACGGGGCCGCTGTGGGGGAGGATCGCCTGGGGCGCGTGGTGGGTGTGGGAGCCGCGCCTGACGCTCACGCTCCTGCTCTGGTTCATCTACGTGGGCTACTTCATCCTGCGCGGCGCCGCCGACTCGCCGGAGCGCGGCAAGCGCTTCGCCGCCATCCTGGGGATCGTGGGCGCGGTGGACATCCCGCTGATCCACCTGAGCGTCACCTGGTTCCGCTCGCAGCATCCCGAGGCCGTGATCCTGCGCCCCGAGGGCCCGCGCGCCGCCCCCGAGATCGTGCAGACGCTCCTGGTGTCGTTCCTCGCCTTCACACTCCTCTTCTTCGGCCTGCTGATGGTGCGCTACGGCCTGGAACGCCTGCAGAACCGCGTCGATTGGCGCCGCGGCGGAGCGCTGGCTTGATGCGCCGCGCTTTCCTGGCCCCGTTCCTGGCCCTGTCGCTCGCCTTCGCGAGCGCCCCGCTGCGCGCGCAGGAGCCCGCCCCCGCCGCGTCCGCTCCGGCCCCCGCCGCCACGCCGAACGCGACGCAGGCGCTCCGCACGACCGCGCAGACGCTGCCGGAGCAGTCCGCCCCGCCGCGCACCCTGCGCGCCTACTGGCACGTCTTCGCCGCCTTCACCTTTGCCTGGCTGATGATCCTCGGCTACGCGATCTCCCTCGCCCGCCGGTTCCGCAGCCTGGAGCAGAAGGTGGATGCGATGGGTGAGACAGATGTAGGCAAGTAAGCTCGCGCAACAACAGCACAAAGTCCGCCCTCGGGGGCTCGGGGGAGAGACCAGGTGTCTCTCCCTTTTGCGTGTGTGCAGGAGGAGGGGTTGGGCCCGTGGAGCCAGGGTGCGGCGTGCGGGCGAGCACGGGCAGCCACGCGGGGCTGCCCCTACGGGATTGGGTGTACTTTGCGGGGAGCGGAGCGGGGCGGAGGAGGGCAGACACGCAGGTCTGCCCCTACGGGATCAACTCGGTGCGGCGCATGGCACGGGCGCGATGAAGCGCGCCCCTACGAGCCTTTGCGGGGTTTTACGCCCCCTCTCTCGATAACGGCGAGGGCGCAGCCCTCTCCTGTTATCGGGAGAGGGGGCAGCGAGGAACGAGCGGGGGTGAGGGCCCTGCCCCCTCACCTCAACTGCTCCACCGCCGTGGTGCGGTCCACGTGGAGGACGGCGTCGAACTGGTCGGCGAGGCGCGCGGTGAAGTAGTGGCTCTGGCGCTCCGTGCGCGGCGCGTAGATCACGCCGACGGCGCGCTCCAGGCGCTGCTCGCGTAGCGCGGGGGCGGCGGGGGAGCCGCGCAGGATCAGAAGGAAGCTCGAGATCCCCGTCTGGTGGAACAGGTGCGCGAAGCTCTCCGGGAGGGCGGGGCGGAGGGCGGTCTTCTGCCCCGGGCCGCCCCACGAGGTGGCGGCGGTCACCTCGCCCTCGTAGGTGGTGAAGCCCAGGAGGAAGGCCCCGCCGCGCTCGCGCATGAGATGCCCGACCGTGAGCTGGCCCTGCGCAGCCATCTCCGTGGCGCGCACATCGCCCACGTGGGAGTTGTGCGCCCAGACGGCGATCCTGCCGCTCGGCCCGCGCGCCGCCAGGTGCGCGGAGAGCGCCGCGAGCGTCTCGGACATGTGCCGGTCGCGTACGTTCCACGCCTGGTGGCCTCCGAAGCTGTTGAGCCGGTAGAACTCTTCGGCATACCGCACCACGCGGGCGCTCTGCAGCGCGTCGAAGAGCTCGGGGTCCGCGGGAGCGGAGGCGGCGCGCTGCTGCATCTCCGCGAGCTGCTGGAAGGCGAAGGTGGCGCACGAGGCCGCCGGATTGGTTGCGGCCGCGCTCGCGTACCGCTCCGGGCTGCGGTCGTGCGCGGCGAAGCAGGCGTAGCGCGCGCGAGCCCGCTGGGCCGCGTCGGCGTCCACGCGCGACAGGTACGCCACCACGTCGTCCACGGACGGGTAGAGGCTGTACAGGTCCATCCCGTAGAACCCCACGCGCGCCGTGGCGGGGCGCCCGGCGTTGAGCGCACGCAGGTCGCGGACGAGGTCGCGCACGACCGTGTTGCGCCACATCCAGTGCGGGAACTCCGTGAAGCCGGAGAGCGCGGCCTCGGGCGTGGCGTCGCTTCCCTGGCCGTGGACGTACTGGTCCACGCGGCGCGACGCCGGCCACTCGCCCTCCACCACGATCGCCGCGAAGCCGCGCTCGTCGATCAGCCGCCGCGAGATCCGCGCGCGCTCCGCGTAGAACTCGTGCGTGCCGTGAGTCGCCTCGCCCAGCAGGACGAAGCGTGCGTCGCCGATCGCGGCGAGGAGCGGGTCGTAGTCAGTGGGGGTGCCCCGCAGCGGGAGGGCGGCCTCGCGGACCGACTCGACGGCGGCATCGGGCTGGATGGAGCCGGTGGGCTCGTCGCATGCGGCCAGGGCGAGCAGGGCGGGGATGAGGAACCTGTACTTCATGACGATTCTCCTGCGGTCTGCTTTCTCGCGAACATTTGTTTCCGCATTCGGCAGGGCGGGTGCCGCGGCGGCTACACGGCGGTCCGTGGCGGAACATCTGGCGCGCCGTACATTGGGCGTCCCGGTGCGGCGCTTGCGTGCGCCGTGCGCGACTCGCCGCGTCACACCCGCGCGGGCGATGGTCCGACCAACACACGACGGAGGCACACGATGCCGTTCACCCTTCCCGACCTGCCGTACGCGTTCGACGCGCTGGAGCCGCACATCGACGCGCAGACGATGCAGATCCACCACGACAAGCACCACGCCACCTACGTCACCAACCTCAACGCCGCGCTGGAGAAGCACCCGGACTTCCAGGCGGGCGACGACATCGAGGCGCTGCTGCGCCGCATCGACGACGTGCCGCAGGACATCCGCAACGCGGTGCGCAACAACGGCGGCGGCCACGCCAACCACTCGCTCTTCTGGCAGGTGATGGGCCCCAACGGCGGCGGCCAGCCCACCGGCCCCCTCGCCGACGCGCTGACGCAGGCGTTCGGCGGCTACGACCAGCTCAAGACCCGCATGATCGACGCGGGGAAGGGCCGCTTCGGGAGCGGATGGTCGTGGCTGGTGGTGGACGACCAGGGCAAGCTCCAGGTGATCGACACGCTCAACCAGGACTCGCCGCTAATGCTGGGCTACACGCCGATCCTGGGGGTGGACGTGTGGGAGCACGCCTACTACCTCAAGTACCAGAACCGCCGCCCGGACTACCTGGAGGCCTGGTTCAACACGATCAACTGGGAAGAGGTCACCCGCCGCTTCCAGCAGGCCGGCTCCGGCGGCCAGGGCTGACGCTTCGGATGACGGGCACCCCCGCCGCGGGTTCGGCGGGGGTGCTTTCGTTTCCCGGTGCAGGGAACGGCGCGGTGTTGTAGATTGCGGGCCGGTCACGAGATCAACGATATGAAAGGCTGCTGATAGATGGCTCGTCTGTTCCGCAAGAAAGAAGAGGGAAAGAAGTCGCTCTGGGACCGCATCGTCGACGTCGCGCTGACGGACGTGACGGTGCTGGTGAAGGGGATGGACGAGGGGTCGCTGGAAGGGCTGGAGGAGACGCTGATCGCCGCGGACTTCGGCGTGCCCTCCACGCTGCGCCTGGTGCGCGTGGTGGAGACGCTGGCGGAGCGCGGGATCGCGCGGACGCAGAACGACTTCCAGCGCGGCGTGCGCGAGGAGATCGTCGCCATTCTCTCCGCCGGGCGGTCGGACACGGCGCTGCGCTTCAACTACGACGAGGGCCCGACCGTCTTCCTGATCGCGGGCGTAAACGGCGTGGGAAAGACGACGACCATCGCCAAGCTGGCCCATCGCCTCACGAAGCAGGGGCGCAAAGTGCTGATCGCGGCGGGCGACACCTTCCGGGCCGGCGCCGTGGAGCAGCTCAAGCGCTGGGCGGACCGCGTGGGGTGCGACTTCGTGGGCTCGGAGGCGGGCCGCGACCCCGCCGCCGTCGCCTTCGACGCCATGGAGCGCGCCATCGCCAACGAGACCGACGTGGTGATCGTGGACACGGCCGGCCGCCTGCACACGCAGACCGACCTGATGAAGGAGCTCGAAAAGGTGCACCGCGTCATCGGCAAGAAGCTCCCCGGCGCGCCGCACGAGACGCTGATGGTGCTCGACTCCACCGTCGGCCAGAACGCCCTCGCGCAGATCCGCACCTTTGGCCAGACCCTCCCCCTCACCGGCATCGTCCTCACCAAGATGGACGGCACCGCCAAGGGCGGCATCGTCGTCGCGATCAAGGAAGAATTCGACCTCCCCGTGAAGTTCATCGGCGTCGGCGAGGCGCTGGAGGATCTCGTCCCGTTCGAGATCGAGGCATTCGCGGAGGAAGTGCTGACGATGTAGGACGAAGGTGCGTGAGTGCGTTAGTGCGTTAGTGCGCTTGGGTATGGGGCACGGTGAGAGGGCAGGCCGGGCGGGATGCGCGTGGGTGCGTGGCACCCCCTTTTCCTGTCATCCTGAGCGACGCGCCTCTCCGGCCTCGCCCCGGCACCACTCTCTGGCGCGTAGCGAAGGATCTACTGCGCGTATCGAGAGGACCGTGAAGCGCGACGGGTCTCCTGCCTCGCCGGCTAGATCCTTCGCTCGCCGCAGCATTCTTCGGTGGCACGCCGGCGTCTGTGCAGGCGGCTCACTCAGGATGACATAAAGGTGGACGGATATTCGCGTCACAACGCACTAACGCACTAACGCACTAACGCACTAACGCACTAACGCACTAACGCACTCCTTCTCCCGTGGTTCGCGGAAAACCGCCCAAACCCATCATCCTCCCCACCACGCCCGAGGGCGCGGACCTTCCCGCGTACTCGGAGCTGGATCGCCCCATCCAGTTCCTCAAGGGTGTGGGGCCCAAGCGCGCGGACCTCCTCAAGAAGATGGGGCTCCTCAACGCGCGCGACCTCCTTTTCCACGTCCCGCACCGCTACGAAGACGCCAGCACCATCACCAAAATCAACGCGCTCGATCCGGGGATGGAGGCGACGATCATCGGACGCGTGGTGTCCAAGGGCGTGCTGCCGACGCGCAGGGGGCTGCGCATCTTCCAGGCGGTGGTGCGCGACGGGAGCGGGCTGATCGAGTGCTCGTGGCCGGGCCAACCCTTCCTCGACCGCGTCCTCAAAAAGGGCGACCTCCTGCTCCTCTCCGGCACCGTGCGCTTCTACCACGGGCGCCAGTTCCAGCCGCGCGAGTTCACCGTCATCGCCGCGGAGGGCGAGGAGTCGTCGGAGGAGACGGGCGCCATCTTCCCCGTCTACCCGGCGACGGAGGGGCTGACGCACCGCCAGGTCCGCAACCTGATCGCGGACAACCTGGACGGCCTGCTGGAGTCCGCGAAGAGCGACGACCCGCTCGACGACGAGCTGCGCAAAGACGCGGGCGTCCTGCCGCTGTGGAAGGCGCTCGACCAGATGCATCGCCCCACCACGCTCGCCGAGGCGGAGGAGGGGCGGAGGCGGCTCGCGTTCGAGGAGCTCTTCTTCCTCCAGATCCTGCACGCCCGCGTGCGCCGCGAGGCCACCGTGGAGCGCCAGGGGATCGCCTTCGAGCGCAAGGATCACCTGGTGCGCCCCTTCCACAAGTCGCTCCCCTTTGCGCTGACCGACGCGCAGAAGCGTGTGCTGAAGGAGATCGGCGACGACATGGCCGCGCCGCGCCGCATGAACCGCCTGCTGCAGGGCGACGTGGGCGCGGGGAAGACGGTGGTGGCGCTCTTCGCCATGCTGCGCGCGGCGGAGAACGGCTACCAGGCCGCGCTGATGGCGCCCACCGAGATCCTGGCCGAGCAGCACGCGCGCACCCTCGTCAAGCTCCTGGGCGACGTCCCCGCCGGCGTCACGCTCCTCACCGGCCGCCTCAGCGCGAAGCAGTGGAAGGAGGCCGCCTACCGCATCGCCGTGGGCGACGCGGACCTGGTGGTGGGGACCCACGCGCTGATCCAGGAAGCGGTGGAGTTCCACAAGCTGGGGCTGGTGGTGGTCGATGAGCAGCACCGCTTCGGCGTCAAGCAGCGCCTCGCGCTCACCGAGATGGGCACGCACGCGGACACGCTGGTGATGTCTGCCACGCCCATCCCGCGCTCGCTGGCGCTGACGCTGTACGGCGACCTCGACATCTCCGTGCTCGACGAGCGCCCTCCCAACCGCCGCCCCGTCCGCACCGCGTTGCGCAACGAGTCGGCGCGGCCCAAGGTGCTGGCCTTCGTGCGCGAGCAGGTGGAGCAGGGACGGCAGGCGTACTTCGTCTACCCGCTCGTGGACGAGTCCGAGAAGCTGGACCTCAAGTCGGCCACGGAGGAATTCGAATCGTTGCGCGTCCTCTTTCCCGACTTCCGCCTTGCGCTGATCCACGGGCAGATGCCGGGCGAGGAAAAGGATCGCGTGATGCGCGCGTTCGGGGCGGGCGAAGTCGACGTCCTCGTCTCCACCACGGTGATCGAGGTGGGGATCGACGTGGCGAACGCGACGGTGATGGTGGTGGAGCACGCCGAGCGCTTCGGCCTCTCGCAACTTCACCAGCTTCGCGGACGCGTGGGGCGCGGGTCGGAGGAGAGCTTCTGTATCCTGTTGTCGGCCGGTGCCGAGCACCTGGAGCGGCTGCGCATCTTCGCCTCCACCGAGGACGGCTTCGCCATCGCCGAGGCCGACATGCGCCTGCGCGGCTACGGCGACCTCTTTGGCGCGCGCCAGTCCGGCCTCCCCGCCTTCCGCTTCGCCGACCTGGAAAAGGATGCCGCACTGCTCTCCAAAGCACGCGGCGAAGCCCGCCGCATCTTGGACGAAGACCCGAACCTGGATCGCCACCCGGCGCTCAAGAAGGCGCTGCACGCACGCTACGGAGAGCGGGCGAAGCTGTTCGGTGTTGGGTGATGGGGAATGGGGAATGGGGAATGGGGAATGGGGAATGGGGAATGGGGAATGGGACCCAGCGCCGAACACCGGCGCATGAACACCGGCGCGCGAACACCGGCGCACGAATACCGGCGCGCGAACACCGGCGCACGGACACCGGTGCACGGACACCGGGGGATGAATCCCCCGGCTGGAACCACGCGAAGCCCGCTGAAGCGGGCTACGGGGTGTCGGGCCCACCATGTTGTCATCCTGAACGACGCGCGGCTCCGTCCTGGCCCGTGCCGCGAACTATGGCGCGGAGTGAAGGATCTACTGCGCGTTGCGAGGGGCTCGTGGTGAACCCCGCGGTGCTCGTGCGTCGCCGGCTAGATCCTTCGGTCGCCGCCGGAGTGTGCAGTGCACGGCGGAGGTCGGGGAGGCGGCTCCCTCAGGATGACAAAGAGGGGGGATGTCGCGCCTTGGCACTTGGCACTTGGCACTTGGCACTTGGCACTTGGCACTTGGCACTTGGCACTTGGCACTTGGCACTTGGCACTTGGCACTTGGCACTGTCGTCCGTAAACTCCGTATACTTTCGCGCCTCCTCAAACGAACAGATCGATGCTGCTGGGAGCACACGTGTCCACCGCCGGCGGGTGCTGCAACGCACCGGGGCGGGCCGAGGAGATCGGCGCAACCGCCATCCAGATCTTCACCAAGCAGCCCAACCGCTGGGCCGAGGTGGAGGTCACCGAGGTGGACGCGGCTACGTTCCGCGAGGCGATCGCGGCGCTGGCGATCGGGTTCACGAACGCACACGACTCGTACCTCATCAACCTCGCCACCGCCGATCCGGTGCTGCGTGACAGGTCGCTGGAGGCATTCAGGGGCGAGCTGCGGCGGGCGGAGCGGCTGGGGCTCGACGCGCTCGTCACCCATCCCGGCAACGCCACCGACAGCGACATGGCGCGCGGGCTGGCGCAGAACGCCGCGCTCATCGAGCAGGCGCTGGAGGAGGTGCCCGGATCCACGATGGTGCTGCTGGAGACGACGGCCGGCGCCGGGCGAGTGCTGGGCTCGACTTTTGAAGAGCTGGCGGAGATCATCGACCGCATCTCTCCCCTTCAACGCCACCGCGTGGGCGTGTGCCTGGACACCTGCCACGTGTATTCCGCCGGTTACGACCTGCGCGAGGACTACGACGGCGTCATCGCGCGGCTGGCGGACACGGTGGGGCTGGACCGCCTGCGCCTCCTGCACCTGAACGACTCGAAGTGCCCGTTCGGAAGCAAAAAGGACCGCCACGAAGCGATCGGCGAAGGGTCGCTGGGCGACGAGCCGTTCCGGCGCATCATGACCGACGAGCGGCTGGCGTCGCTGCCCAAAGTACTGGAGACGCCAAAAGGTGACGACCACGCGGCCACCGACCGCGCCAACCTCGCGCGGCTGCGTGGCTTTCTCGCGTAACCGGATACGGAACCCCCTCGCCTCGCGAGGGGTACGGCGCCACTGATGACCGCTGCCCGCAGACCCGTTTCCGCCGCGCGCCGTGCCGCGCTGCTCCTGGCCGCGCTGCTCCACCTTACAGGTGTGGCGGCGGGGCCGGTGCTGCATGCATGGGCCGGAGGGGCGACGGCAGCCGCTTCCACCATCGAGGCGCGGCGCGACGATGCGCCGGGCGTGGCGCACGACGAGTACAGTTGCGTCCTCTGCCAGGTAGCGCGGTCCCACGGCCTTCCGGCCGCGGCACACGACTCCGGGGTGAGCGTGCTCGAGCGCGCCCCGCTGGTCTCCCTTCCGGCGCCGGCCCTCCCGGCGTCTCCTCTCTCCCGCGCGCGGGCGCGGGCACCCCCAGCCACTTTCGTCTGACCCGCGCCACGGCGCCTGGTCGCACCATTCGAAAGCTCCGTCGCGGTCCGCCCCCTGGGGGCAGGCGCCGCGGCGGCTGGTGGCAACATACGCGGGTATCCTGCCCGCATCTCCCGCAACCGCAAGAACATGCGCAGAATCCTCTGCATCTTTTCGCTCCTGCTGGGGGCCGCTTCGGCGGCGTCCGCGCAGGTGACTCCCGCGCGCCCGGATTC
Organism: Longimicrobium sp.; assembly: GCA_036387335.1. NCBI lineage: Bacteria > Pseudomonadati > Gemmatimonadota > Longimicrobiia > Longimicrobiales > Longimicrobiaceae > Longimicrobium > Longimicrobium sp. Next base: position 2,659 of record DASVTZ010000224.1, on the reverse strand, counting down.
TGCGCGCGCGGACTCCATTGCCCGCGCGGACTCCATCGCGGCGCTTCGCGAGCTGGAAGGCGCCGCGCGGGATACCACGCCGGTGGTGGGGGGCGGCCCGGTCGCACGCCTCCTTCCCGACATCAGCGTAGTGGGCGACATGGTGGCCGATCTCTCGCCCGAGGGGAGCACCCAGGAAGACGGCAGCCGCTTCGGGATCCGCGAGGTGGAGGTCGCCCTCCAGTCCGCCGTGGACCCGTACTTCCGCGGCGACGTGTTCCTGGGCGTCTCCGACGAGGAGGGGATCGCCATCGAGCAGGCGTACCTCACCACCACCTCCCTTCCATACGCCGTGGAGGTGCGGCTGGGGCGCATCCTGATGCCTTTCGGCAAGCAGAACACCACCCACCGGCACGACCTGCACACCACCGAGTACCCGTACGTCATCCAGCGCTTCTTCGGCGCGGAAGGGCTGAAGGGAACCGGCATCGCGGCCAGTCGCCTTTTCGCGCCGTTCGGCTTCTTCCAGGAGCTCCAGGTGACGGTGGTGGACGGGCTGGGCGAGCCGGTGGAAGGGCTCGGTACCCGGGAGCCGCTCAACAGGAAGCTGGGCGGGCTGGGGTACTCGGCACGCCTGCGCAACTACGTGGACCTGTCGCAGAGCCGCAACGTGGAGCTCGGCTTCAGCGCGCTTACGGGGAAGCGGGCGCAGGAGATCGACGTGCCCGCCGACGCTCCCTTCAACGCCGTGGGCGTGCGGCAGACCACGCTGGGCGCGGACCTCACGTACCGCTGGAGGCCGCTTCAGCAGGGCCTCTATCGCTCGCTGATCGTGCAGGCCGAGGTGATGCGCCAGCTCAACGGCCGGGCGGACGACCTCTTCGAGGACGTGTACCTGGGGCCGGACCGCGACTTCACCGGCGCGTACGCGTTCGCGCGCTACCAGCTCGGCCAGCGCCTCTTCGCGGGGGTGCGCGGCGACTGGGTGCAGGACCCGCAGGCGGACGGCGACGAGCTGCGCGCGGGCTCCGCGTACCTGGAGTTCTTCCCCAGCGAGTTCTCCAAGCTCGGCGCCGCGTTCGAGCGGCTGCAGCCGGGGAGCGGCGACGGGGTGAACCGCGTGCTGCTGCAGGCGACCTTCGCCCTGGGGCCGCACAAGCCGCATCCGTTCTGAGCGTCCGCGAATTCCAGGCACTTACGAAAACCCGAGCGAGGAGACACCTCGATGCACATGTTGAAGACGACCGCCGCGGCACTGTTCGCCCTGGCGCTCGCGGCAGGCACCGCCGCCGCGCAGAGACCCCTCAAGGTGGTCACCAGCACCACCGACCTCGCGGACATCGCCGAGGCGGTGGGCGGGGCACGCACCAACGTGGTACACATCAGCGAGGGGTACCAGGACCCGCATTTCGTGGAAGCGAAGCCCTCCTTCATCCTGCAGCTTCGCGACGCGGACGTGTTCGCGTTCGTGGGGCTGGATCTGGAGGTGGGATGGATGCCCCTGCTGGTGGACGGGGCCCGCAACCCGCGCATCCGCCAGGGCGGCACCGGCTACCTGGACGTCTCGTCCGCCATCCCGGTGCTGGACCGCGCGCGCGCCGGCGTGGACCGCAGCCAGGGCGACGTGCACGCCGCGGGCAACCCGCACTACTGGCTGGACCCCGAGAACGGGCGGCGCATCGCGCGGCTCTTCCGCGACCGCTTCACGCGCCTGGATCCCGGCAGCTCGGCCGTGTACGCCCGCAACACCGCGGCCTTCGAGGCGCGCCTCAACGCCGCCGAGCGCGGATGGGCTCCGCAGCTCGCGCAGATCCGCGGCAAGCCCGTGGTGGCGTGGCACACGAGCTGGCGCTACTTCGCCGGCTACAACGGGATGAACATCGTGGGCTTCATGGAGCCCAAGCCGGGGGTTCCGCCCTCGCCGTCGCACCTGGCCGGGCTGATCGCCACCATCCGCCGCACGGGCGCCAAGGCGATCGTGATGGAGCCCTTTTACGACCGCAGGACGGCCGACTTCGTGGCGCAGCGCACCGGGGTGAAGGTGCTGATCCTTCCGCCGTCGGTGGGGGGCGTGCGTGGCGTGAACGACTACATCTCGCTGATGCAGTACGACATGCGCCAGCTCGCCGAAGCCCTGCGATGACCGACCTGGTGACCTTTGACCGCGTGGCGCTCGGGTACGGGCGCCGCACGGTCCTCTCCGGCCTGGACTTCACCGTGCCGGAGGGCGACTTCCTGGGGCTGGTAGGGCCCAACGGGGCGGGGAAGACCACCGTGCTGCGCGCCATCCTGGGCTCGCTGAAGCCCCAGAGCGGCACGGTTTCGCGCGCGCCCCGGCTGCGCTTCGGCTACGTGCCGCAGCGCGACCAGGTGGACTACAACTTCCCGCTGCGGGTGGTGGACGTGGTGCTGATGGGCCGCTTCGACCGGATCGGGCTGGGGCGGCGGCCCACCGCGCGCGACCGCGAACTCGCGCTCGCGTCGCTGGAGCACGTGGGGATCCTGGACCTGGCGGACCGGCTCCTGGCCGACCTTTCCGGCGGGCAGAAGCAGCGCGCCCTCATCGCCCGCGCGCTCGTGGGCGAGCCCACCGTGCTGGTGCTGGACGAGCCCACCAACGGGATGGACCTGGTCTCCACCACGCAGATCCTGGGGCTGGTGCGCGAGCTCCACGAGCGCG
>DASVTZ010000223.1 GCA_036387335.1 Longimicrobium sp. | reverse complement strand
CGCGGCCCCTCCCCCAAAACAACCTGGGGGAGGGGCGTTTCGCGTGCGTCCGTGCCGGCGCGCGTGGGGCGGTGCGGCGGCGGGCACGGGCAGCCACATGGGGCGGCCCCTACGATGGGATCGCCGCAACGCGCGCGAAGTTCTCCCCCTCACCCGCCCTGCGCCCCCGCAGGCGGGGGAGGGGGCCGGGGGGAGGGGGCCCTACGCCCCCCCCGAACCGTTCCAGTACCAGGCGATCAGCACGATCCCGATGGCGATGCGGTACCAGGCGAACGGCTTGAAGTCGTTCCTGGAGACGTAGGACAGCAGACCGCGGATCACCACCAGCGCGGAGATGAAGGCGACGATGAAGCCAGTGGCGAAGACGGGGACGTCCGCCTTCGTGGCCACGTCCATGATGTCGCCCATCTTGATGACGGACGCGCCCAGCATCGCCGGGATCGCCATGAAGAAGGAGAACTCCGTGGCCGCCGTGCGCGACAGGCCCAGCCCCAGCCCGCCCATGATGGTCGCGCCCGAGCGCGAGAACCCCGGCCAGAGCATCGCCAGCACCTGGAAGAGCCCCACCCCCAGCGCCTTGCGCAGCGGGATGTCGTCCACCGACTCCACCGTGGGCGTGCGGAAGTAGCGCTCCACCAGCAGGATCGCGATGCCGCCCACCACCAGCGCCAGCGCCACGGGAAAGGGCTTGAACAGCCGCGCCTCGATCCACTTCTCCGTGGGCACGCCGATCACCACGGCGGGAATGGTCGCGACGACCAGGTTGATCATGAGGCCGCGCGACCTGGGGGTGCGCCACGTCCGCAGCACCTCCACGATCTTCTCGCGGTACACCCACACCACGGCCAGGATGGCGCCGAGCTGGATGAAGATGATGAACGCGTTCTGCTTCTTCCCCTCGAAGTTGAGCCAGTCCTGAAAGAGGATCAGGTGCCCGGTGGAGGATACGGGGATGAACTCCGTGGCGCCTTCCACGAGGCCAAGGATCACGGCTTTCAGGAACAGGTACAGGTCCATTCGCTCGTCCGGCAGGAGGATGAAGGAAGCTATGCGCCAAGCGGCTCAGGCTTCGGCGGGCCGGGCCGCAGCCGGGCCGTCGCCGAGCCCACGGCCACGGTGATGGCCGAGCCCAGCAGCGCGAACCACAGGGTGTCGATCACCTTGGGAATCGCGCCGAACTGCTGCAGCGCCCACAGCGCCGCCATCCCCGCGACGGCAACCGCCATGCCCGCAATGGCGTCACGCTCCCGCGCGCGCTTCGAAACGAGCCCCAGCAGGAAGCCTCCCAGCAGCCCGCCGTAGGTGAACGAGGCGATCTGCAGGGCGATCACCACCAGCGGCGTCCCCGACGCGACCCACTGGAAGGCGAGCGACACCACGATCATCACCGCGCCCCAGAAGAGGGTGAAACGCTTCCCCACCGCCAGCAGGTGGGCCTCGCCGCCGCGCCCGGTGAGCGGCACGTAGATGTCGTGCACGGACACGGCCGCCAGTGCGTTGAGCGACGACGACATCGCCGCCGCCAGGATCGCCGCCACCACCAGCCCGCGCACCCCCGTCGGAAGGTGCTCCACCGCGAAGCGCGGAAAGACGGAGTCCGGCGGGGTGAAAGGCGCGCCCTTGTAGTACGCGAACAGCCCCACCCCGATCAGCAGGAACAGCGCGAACTGGATCAGGACGATGACGCCCGACCCGACCAGCGCCTTGCGCGCATCGCCCAGCGAGGGCGAGGCGAGGAGGCGCTGCACGATCAGGTGGTCCGCGCCGTGGCTGGCCATGGTGAGGAAGGCGCCGCCCACGATCCCGGTCAGCAGCCACTTGGGGTCCGCGAAGCCGCCGCCGGGGTGCAGGATGCGCAGCTTGTGGCCCGGCTCCGCGGCGGCCACGATCCCGCTCCACCCGCCCGGCACCAGCCGCACCAGCACCCAGAGCACCGCGACGCCGCCCGCCACGTAGATGAAGAGCTGCGCCACGTCCACCCACACCACCGCGCGCAACCCGCCGTAGTAGCTGTAGAGCAGCGTAAAGACGCCGATCGCCACGATGCTCTGCCACACCGGGATCCCCGCGACCACCGCCAGCGGCAGCGCCGTCGCGAAGATCCGCACCCCGTCCGCCAGCGTCCTCGTCACCAGAAAGATCAGCGAGGCGAAGCGCCGCGCCCTGTCTCCGAAGCGGCGCTCCAGCAGCACGTACGCGGTGGCGATCTCGCCCCGGAAGTAGCGCGGCAGCAGGAAGATGGCGATCCCGATGCGCCCGATGCAGTACCCTGCGGCAAGCTGGATCATCCACAGGTCCGCCCCGTACGCCGTGGCGGGCACGCTGATGACGGTGAGCGCGCTGGTCTCCGTGGCCACCAGGCTGAAGCACGCCGCCCACCACGGGATGGCCCGGTCGGCGAGGAAGTAGTCGCTCGCGTCCTTTTGCTGGCGCCCCAGCACCGCCCCCAGCACGGACACGAAGACGATGTAGCCGATGACGATGGCGAAGTCGAGCGCGGAGAACGTCAAGGCGGGGAGCGGGTTGGGGGGAGGGGAAGTGCGTGAGTGCGTTAGTGCGTGAGTGCGTTGGGGTTCAGGCCACACCCACTTTGTCATCCTGAGAGGGTGTTTAAAAACTCCACTGGGGCCCTCAATCCGTAGTCTCGCGATGCCGCAGGGAAGCAAGAAGTAATCATCTTCCGCACAACTGAAGATTGATCTTGCTCTCGCGCGAGCCATCGGATCTGCCGGATTGACGTTTTTAAACACCCTCTGAGGGAGCCGCCACCCAGACCCCCGCACGCACGCTGTCCTCCGGCGGCGACCAAAGGATCTAGCCGGCGAACCAAGGGCCCCGGCGTGACGGACCAGGCCTCCAGTCTCGCGCAGTAGATCCTTCGCTCCGCGCCACGGATCAGAGAAACACAAGCACCTGCGCAGCGCGTCGCTCAGGATGACAAATTGGGGGCGACCGAGGGCCCGGCGAACCCGAGTGGAATCTTGCGCCGAGTGGCGCGCGCGAAAGGATAGACCGCCATCCCCCCGCGTGCAACGCTGAGGGGTCCAAGATGGGTGCAAGGCGATGGAGCGGAGTAATCGGCGGTGTGATGAACGCTACGGGAGCTTGTGTGTCCAGTGCGCGTTAAACGCCAGGGTGGGTTGTGCAGTTACTTCGACCCGAGCAACGTAGACACAGGCGCGATCAATCACCTACGGACCTATGGATGTCGGCGGATGTAGCGGGCGGCAACCGGTGATCCCGCCGCCACCCATACCATACCCCAGACATGCCAGATCGGCGTCCGACGAGTTCCGGAAGTGGAGGGGGAGTTGTAGCCCGGAGCCGCGCGCAGTCTAATACTCCTGCGACAGCGCCGCGGGGCTACGCTCCCGTTCTCTCGAGTAGTGGCTTGGCTAGATGCGGAGGGTCAGGCAGACGTAACGGCGCGGCATTGAAGTCCCATGCGCTCCACAAGTCACCTACAACTGAGCGCGCGTCGGGGGTCTGGACGATCTCTCCCTCATCGAAAACGACCCCAAAATGATCCGGGGTTCTGACAAAGGATTCAGGAGCCCAGTTCATCCACCACGTGCCAGTGATCACCATCGCGAATTGTACCACACGCGTGTCAGGGATGCGCGCGAACCCGAGGGGCCACCGGTAAAACCCAGTCGCGGCAAGATCCAGCCCGAGGGTGATTGCCTTCACGGCGGGGGGGTTGAAGAAGCTCCAGCTGACGTTCCCGGGTCGAACGTAAGCCAGCAGATCCACAAGCGCCCAGTAGTCGGCATCTAAGGAGCCAGGAAGATCCAGCATGACGAATGCGGTGGAAGTAATACCGGAATCATGCAGCAGCCCGAAAGCGTGGTGAAGTCGCTCGTCGTTGTCCCTGCGCTCGCCTCGGTTCAGCGTCACGAGCTGGCGCGCCGGCGCTTCCACCCCGAGCGCAATGTCCGTCAGCCGCCTGAACTTCGGTAGCCGGTTCCGCGCCACAATCACCGTTTCCGCGCGAGTCATACCGAGCCACGTAAGGCCCGCACGCTCTACCATCTGATCGAACTCCAGGGCCAAGTCCGCGTCGACCAACGAGATGTTGTCGACGCACCACAGCTCGCGGTATCCGAGGCGTTTCGCCTGATCAATCTCGCGCTCGATCACCGAGAAGTCCCGTTCGACGCGTCGGGACAACATCTTGGCCGTGCAGTAGTTGCATGACCACGCACACCCGAAACCGCCGGGTCCGATGATCGGATAGCGTGCGCTCGATCGCTCCCAATACACATCTCGCAACTCAGCGGTGAGCAGGGATAGGTTTGGCGCGGGCATGCGGCTAGAAGCGGAGCCGGCCTTGATGTCACCCTGCGTCGCACTCTCGATCCGATCAAGGTGGCCGTGCGCGTACCCCCTGAACACCGCATCCGCGAATACCCCAACTCCGCCCAGATCCTCCTTTCCGAGTTCGGAACACACATTCCCCCCCGCAACCACGTAGGATGCGCCCTTCACCCGGTTCAAAAGCTCTTTCGCAGTCGGCACGTTGCGCAGGGTATGGATCGCGATGAGCACGCCGTCGTATTCACTTGCGTCGATTTCATCGGGTAGCGACTCGGCGAAGGCAAAGTCCAAGTAGTCGAGCTCATGCCCCCGTTCCACGAGTTCGGTGGCGATTCCCAGAGGGCCCATCGGCAGCATTGCTGCTGCCGGTGGGATCACCTGTCCCTCTTTCATGATGTAGGGCGGGTTCAGCACAAGGTAACGCATGATCAGCCCCCGCTACTTGCGCTTATGCTGCGGACCGGCGGGTGCCTGCTGCGGGCCGGCGGGTGCCTGCTGCGGACCGGCAGGAGCCTGATGGGGGCCGGCGGGTGCCTGGTGCGGACTTTCCGTCTCCTTCCCCATAACCCCGCCCGCGCCGTGCGACCGCTCCTCGGCAAGCACGCGAGCGTTCCGCGCCTGTGTCGTGATAGATTCGCGTGTCATCAAGCACCTCCGGTTCAAGAGAGAAGCAGAGAGACCACGGTCCATTTCGATGGTAATTGAATCGCGCACAAAAAGCCATATTTCTGTTGAAGGTCGTGCCTGCCTGCCCAAATAAGGAAAGAACATGCCCCTCCCCCAGCAGTTTGGGGGAGGGGCAGCGAGGAACGAGCGGGGAGGGGGCCCCCCTTACACCGCCGCGGCGCTCAGCTCCGGGTCGTCCATCAGCAGGGAGGTCAGGCGGCCGAGGTGCTGGGGGGTGCAGTAGAGGCGGACCTCGCCGCGCTCGCTGGCGCGCACGCGCGGGCGGGTGAAGCAGACCACGCGGTGCTCCTGGCAGAGACGGTCGAGGGCGCGGGCGGCGCGGGCCGTGTCGGCCAGGGTGGGGTCGTCCTTGCGCTTCCAGCCGAGGTGCGTGGCCACGTCATCGGCCGAGACGGCGTCGTGCACGGTGGGGTTGAAGGCGTCCGCGTCCAGCATCTCGATCACCAGCTCGCGGTCGCGCAGGTAGCGGAAGGCGGCTTCGCAGTCGCGGCACTGCTTGTCCTCGGTGGGCGACTCGGCGGCGGCGACGGCCATCACTTCCGAGCAGTCGATGCTCAGCGTCGTCCCTTCTTCGCCGCCGTGCCAGCGCTCCACGGCCATCCGCTCGGCCAGCTTGCGGTCCTTTGCATCCACCACGTAACGAACCGTCTGGCGGAAGGTGATCTCCACCTCGAAGCGCTTCTGCTCCATCGTCCTGGACACTCTCGGATGGGAGGATGCGGGGTGCCCCCCGCGTGCATTTGTTACTCTACTCTGCTACAACTGCGCCCGGAATGGAAGGGGCGCGCGAAACAGGGTCCCTTTCGCGAGCTACTTCGCCGAGGCCGCGTGCACCCGCCTGCCGGCGCGGAGGGCGGCGCGGGACTCGTCGAGGGCGCGGGTCATCTCGGCGATGCCCCGCGGGCCGGCGGGGCGGCGGCCGAAGCGCGCGTCCAGGTAGTGGCGCACCAGGCGGGCGGCGGATTCCGAGCCCGGCGCGCCGGCGCGCTCCAGCCCTTCGGCCCATTGCAGCGGGCCGGCCGCGTCGTCGCCGATGCCGGCGCGGGCGTAGGCGCGGCGGAGGGCGAGGTAGATGCGCGCCTCGGGCGGAAGGCGCTCGCCGCGGCGCCGGATGATCCACACCGCGCCGCCGGCCAGCACCAGCGCGATCACGACCCACGGCGCCTCGTCCGGCACGCCGCCGCCGGGGCGCGGGCGCTCGGCATCGCGCTCGGCGCCGTCGCCGCGGGCGAAGAGGGAGCCGACGCCGCGGAAGACGGAGAGCTGCCGGTCCAGGTTGTAGTCGATCACCCAGCGGTACCAGCGATACTCCACGCCATCGAACCAGAAGCGGAACGGGCCGCTCCACGAGCTTCCAAAGCCAGGCTGCACCACGTCGGAACGCGAGGGGGGCGTGGGGTCGAAGGGAACCCATCCGGCGCCGGGGAACCAGACCTCGACCCAGGAGTGCGCGTCGTTCTCGGTGACGCGAAGGTAGCGGGCGCCGGCGTTCCACTCGCCGCCCAGGAAGCCGGTCACGTTGCGGGCGGGGATGCCCTGCGCGCGCAGCAGCACCGCCATCGCGGTGGAGAAGTACTCGCAGTGCCCCGCGCGGCGCCGGAAGAGGAAGTGATCGAGCGACGTCTCGGCGCGGGTGGCGGGGAGCTCGAGCGTGTAGCTGAAGGAACGCAGGTGGCGCTCCACCGCCTGCACCTGGTCCAGCCGCGTCCCCGCGCCCGCGCGCAGCGAGTCGGCCAGGCGGCGCACCCGCCGCGAGACGGGCGGGAGCATCAGGTACGGGGCGAGCTGCGGGAGGTCGGCATCCTGCCCCTCCGCCAGCGCCTCGGGCGGGGGAGCGGACGGGCCGGATACGACGGTGTAGACCGGCGTCTCGCTGCCGCTGAAGCGCACGTCGCCGCTGTTGTCGCGGAAGGGGCGCACGGCCGAGCGCGGCTCCACCCGCAGCACCGGGTGCGGCCCAAAGAGCACCTGCACGCCCGGCGGCCCGCCGAAGATCCTCACGCGCAGCGCCTCGCCGCCCCAGCGGCGGCGGTAGGCGCCGGGGGGGAGATCGACCAGTCCGACCGGGCCGCGCGACCAGCGGGTGCCGTCGAAGGTGTCGTACGTGCGGCCGCGCCAGTGGATGGAGGTGAGGCCGGGCGGAGGGCCGTCCGGGAACTCGGCGCGGAAGGCGACGCGCGGGTTGTCGCTGAGCTGCAGCCGAGAGCCGTGCTCCCCCAGCGACACGCCGTCGCCGAAGCCCACCATCGCCTCGCCGCCGCGGGCGCGGCCGTGCACGTTCCATTGCCGCGGCAGGCGCGGAAAGAGGATGAAGAGGACGGCGCTCATCAGCAGCGTCACCCCGCTGAGCGCCGCGGTGGTCCACAGGAAGCGGCGGCCCACGCGGATCTCCGGCGCGCGGTACCCCTCGGCCTGGCGGCGGAGGAAGCCGACCATCATCGCCAGCGCCGAAAGGGCCACGTACGCCGCGAACGCCCCCGCGAAGGCGATCCCCGGATAGTACCCGGTGGCCGCGATCATCAGGGCGAAGCTCAGCGAGTAGAGCCGCATGTCGTTCCTGGCGTCGAGCGAGCGCAGCGACTCGGCCACCAGGAGGAAGAGGAGCATCCCGAGCACCTGCGGCATGAAGTCGCCGCCGCGCACGAAGGCGATGTACAGCATCCACGCGCACAGCCCCACGATGCCGACGCGCGTCCCCTGCTCCACCCACGCGCTCAGCGAGGCCGGCGGCTGCCAGAGGGTGGCGAGAAGGAGCCCCGCGCCCGCCGTGAGCGTCGCCATGCCCAGGCCGGCGCCGGACGCGTAGGCTGCGAGCGCGGCCAGCGCCATCCCGGCCGTGAGACGTCGGTGCAGCAGGGCGACGGTCATCGCGCGCCCACGGCGAAGACGTCGCCCCACCCGCCCTCCGCCCCGCGGCCGGGCGTGACCCACACGCACTCGCCGTGCGGGACCGGTGGGCTGGGGCGCGGCGCATCCTCGCGGAAGCGGGCGCGGGCGAGGGCGTCGAGGACGCGCTCCAGCTGGCCGGGCCCGTCGCCGGGGGACACGCGCGCGTCCGCCGTCGCCAGCGCGAAGGCGTCGCCGCGGTGAGTCGCAGCGGCGGCCAGGGCGGCGGCGGTCTCGATGGCGGCTTCGGCGTCGTCGCCGTCGGGGGCGCGCAGCTCGAGGCAGATCCAGAGCGCGCGGGTGCGGTCGCGCTCGTACTCGCGGACGACGGGGGCGCCGGCGCGGGCGGTGGTGCGCCAGTGCACGTCGCGCGGGTCGTCGCCGGGGCGGAAGGGGCGCAGCGCGCGGAACTCGCCCCGAGGCCCCCCAGCCCCGGCCGGACGCTCGCCGGGCGGCCTGGAGCGCTCCCCAGCGGGTCGCGGCTCGCGCACGGGCCGGTCCGCGCGCGGCCACACGACGGCCTCGCCCGGAAGCTCCACGTCGCGCTCCTTCCGAAAGAGGCCGAACGGGAACGATGTCGCGAGCGTCACCGTCCCCAGCGGATACACGCCTCGCCGCTCCCACTGCCCCTCGGCCCGCGCGACGGTGGCGGCGCCGGGCTCCAGCGCCGCGACCCACGCGCGCGCGGGCGACCCCGCCTCGCCGATCTCCAGCGCAAAGGAGGGGACGCGGCGCTTCGTGTTCTTCACCTCGTACGACACCCGCGCCGGCTCGCCCGCCGTGATCCCGCGCGGCGGACGCCTTCGCACCTCGACGCGCCGCAGCATCTGTTCGCTGAGCCAGCCGCTGAGCGTGATGAAGCCCAGCATCGCGCCCAGCAGCAGGAAGAGCAGGTTGTTCCCGGTCCCGATCGCCGCCACGCCCAGCAACAGCGCCCCACCGCTGAACATCCACCCCGCGCGCGAAAACTTCAGCCGCCGCGGCGGCCTGAACCAGCGGCGGAGGGAATCGGCGGTGGACCAGAAGGGGGCGGAAGGCATGAACGGAAGTGCGTGAGTGCGTGAGTGCGTTGGACTACCCTGTCATCCTGAACGAGCCGCATCGCCGGAGCCGGCGAAACGCTTCACACTGCTGCGGCGAGTGAAGGATCTAGCCGGCGCGGCAGGAGGACGGCTGCTGACACGAGTCCCCCGGCACGCGCAGTAGATCCTTCGCTACGCGCCAGAGTGTGGGGAACGGGGTGAGGTCAGCGTGGCGCGTTGCTCAGGATGACAAAAAAACGCCGCGGCTCGCGAGCCCACTTCAGTGGGCTTCCCGTGGTTCCAGCGGGGGATTCATCCCCTCGCACCCCGTCCCAACGCACTCCCGCACTAACGCACTAACGCACTTCTTTTCTCACACCGGAACCGGCACCGTATTCAGAATCTCCTCCAACACCGCCACCGCCTCGTCGTACGCATCCCCCGGCCCCGCGGCGGCGGCGGGGAGGAGGCGGTGGGCGAGGCAGGGGACGACCAGGCGGCGGATGTCGTCGGGGGCCAGGAAGTCGCGGCCGTCGACCAGGGCGTAGCCGCGCGCGGCGCGAAGAAGGCCGATGGCGCCGCGCGTGCTGGCGCCGGCGCGCAGGCGCGGGTCGGCGCGCGTGGCCTGGATGATGGCCATCAGGTAGTCCACCAGCGCGGGCTCGGCGTGCACCTGCTCCACGCGGTCCTGCAGCGCCAGCACGCGCGCGGCATCCAGGATCGGCTTGATGCGCTCCACCGGGTCGCCGCCTGATGCCGAGCGCAGCAGGACCAAGCGCTCCTCGTCCGCATCCGGGTAGCCGATGGCGAGGCGCATCAGGAAGCGGTCGAGCTGGCTCTCGGGGAGCGGATAGGTGCCGTGCTGCTCCAGCGGGTTCTGCGTCGCCATCACCAGAAAGGGGCGCGGCAGGTCGAAGGAGCGGTCGTCGATGGTGACGCGCCCTTCCTGCATCGCCTCCAGAAGGCCGCTCTGCGTGCGGGGCGGGGCGCGGTTGATCTCGTCCGCCAGCACCACGTGGGTGAAGATGGGCCCGGGGCGCGTCTCGAACTCGTGCGTGCGCGGATTGTAGACCGAGACGCCCAGCACGTCCGATGGAAGGAGGTCGCTGGTGAACTGCACGCGCCGGAAATCCAGCCCCAGCGCGGCGGTCAGGGCGCGCGCCAGGGTGGTCTTCCCCACGCCGGGGATGTCTTCGAAGAGGAGGTGCCCGCGGGCCAGCAGCGCCGCCAGCGACAGCCGCACCGTCTCGCGCTTCCCGCGGAAGACGGTCTCCACCTCGTCCACCAGGCGCGGGAGAAGGGCGAGGCCGATCTCCTCGGCGTGCGCTGCGAGTGCGTTCAGCATCAGGTCGATGTGCAGGGGGTTCGGGCACGAAAGTTAGCAGGGAACGGCAAAAGCAAAAAGCCTGGCACGTGCCCTCGTGTCTCTGTGTGGAGCCGTTGTTCGTTGATGCACTTGACTGAAACGTTGCGGCGGTGCGAAATACCAGACGCCTGTTTCCCGCCTCCTCCCATCCAAAGAGCAGTTCCCAATGAAGAGACACATACTCACCGCGCTCGCCGTGCTGGTGGCGGCGGGGTGCGCGGATGATCCATCGCCGACGGCGCCGGAGCTTTCGGCCGAGCTGCTCCCCTGCGTCTTCGGCAAGGGGACGCGGCTCGACGTGGGCGAGACGATGACGGTGACCGGGGCCCAGGCGCGGAAGCTCTGCCTGCAGGCCGGCGGCGAGGGGGCGGACTACACGCTGGTCCCCTTCCTGGCCGACCAGGACGGCGAGGCGCGGCTCCAGGTGGAAGCCATCGGCGCGAACCTCCGCGACGCCGTCGGGCCGCCCGATCCCAACCGGATGCCCGGCGCGCTCGCCGCCGCGCAGCCGCAGCGCGACCAGGACATGCACCTGCGCCTGATGGAGCGGATGCGGAGCGGCCTCCACATCCGCCCCGCCACCGCCGCGAGCCGCGAGGTGGAGCCGGTGGCACCCGCGACCGCCTCCGTCGTGCCGGCGGTGGGGAGCTTCATCACCGTCGGCATCCCGCAGTTCTACCTGAATCAGAACCCGTGCACCGCGGGCGCGGTGCGGCAGGTGCGCGTCTCCGCGGTCACGCAGCGCGCCATCCTGGTGAACGACCCCACCAACCCCGCGGGCGGCCTCACCGACGCGGAGCTGCGGGCGTTCGGCGACGAGTTCGACCGGCAGATCTACCCGGTGGACGTGCTTAACTTCGGCGCGCCCACGGACCTGGACGACAACGGCGGGCGCGTCATCATCGTCTTCACCCGCGAAGTCAACGCGCTCACCCCGCCCAACAGCGGCGGCGGCTACTTCGGAGGCTTCTTCTTCCCCGGAGACCTCTTCCCGCGGGTGGGGACGCCACAGCTGGGCGCCTGCCCGCGCAGCAACGTGGGCGAGATCTTCTACCTCCTCGCTCCGGACCCGAACGGCGCCGTCAACGGAAACCGCTTCCCCAAGGACCTCGTCCTGCGCACCGCCGGAGGGACGATCGCGCACGAGTTCCAGCACCTCATCAACAGCGCGCGCCGCATCTACGTGAACAACGCGGAGGAGTTCGAGGAAGTGTGGCTGGACGAGGCGCTGTCGCACGCGGCGGAGGAGATCAACTTCTACGCGGCGTCCGGGCTCTCGCCGCGCCAGAACCTGACGCTGGAACAGATCACCGCCGACACCCGCAGGAACAACGCGGTGGACAACTACCTGCTGGACAACCTGGGGCGCTACATGACCTACCTGCAGGCGCCGGACAGCAATTCGGTGATCGGTCCCGACCTGCTGGAGACGCGCGGCGGCTCGTGGGCCTTCCTCCGCTACGCCATCGACCGCCGCGGCACGGGCGACCAGCAGCTCTTCTTCAAACTGGTGAACAACACGCGCGTCGGGCTGGACAACCTGTCGCAGGTGCTCGGCGCGCCCGCGCTGGACTGGGTGCAGGACTGGACGCTCTCCGTCTATACGGACGATGCGGTGCCGGTGGAGGCGCGCTTCACGCAGCCGAGCTGGAATTTCCGCAGCATCATGCCCGCGGTCGCCGCGCTGTACGGCGAGGACGAGGTCTTTCCGCTCAAGGTGGAGCGGCTGGGCTCCAACGCGACGCGGATGTACAACCTGCGCGGCGGGGGCGCGGCTTACCTGCGCTTCGGCATCGCGGGCGGGGCGCGCGTGGGGCTGCGCCTCACCAGCAACGGCGCTGCGCCGACCGACGACCTCCGCTTCTCGCTCGTGAGGACCCGCTGATGACCCGCATCGTACCCGCCGCCCTCGCCGCGCTGGCGCTCGCGCTCCCCACGGCGGCGCGCGCGCAGGGGTGCATCGGCGCCCCGCTCGCCGAGGGGACGAAGGCCGTCCAGCTCCAGGGCTCCTCCTCCGTCTACAGCTCCGCCCCCGAGGTGGAGGGGATGGGGATCGGCGGCTCGTTCCGCCACAACCCCGGCGGCCTGCTCGCCTACTCCGCCGAGTACTCCCGCGCCTCCGTCGGCGACAACGACGTCCCGCTGCAATCGGGCGGCGTCATGCTGGCTCTCCGCGCCCCCATCTCGCGCTTCGGCGTCTCGCTCTGCGCGCGCGGCGGCGCGATGGCATCGCGCCTTTCGGACGACCCCAGCGCCAGCGAGCTGGACAACGTGACCTTCCCGGTCGGCGTCGTCCTTGAGCTCCCCATCGCCCTGCGCGAGGGCCGCGCGCTGGTTCCGTACGTCGCCCCGCAATATCTCTTCTCCCGCACCCGCGGCGAGGTCCTCGGCCTGGACTACGAGCGGTCCGCCGACGCCCCCGGCGTCGAAGCGGGCCTCGGCCTGCGCGTGGGCCGCGCCGCCCTCACCTTCGGCGGCAGCTTCTCCGAACTCCCCGACGACCTCGTCACCGCCGCGGTGCCCGCGCAGTCGCTGTTCCTGCGGGTGGGGGTGGTGTTTTGAGGGAAGGCCGGGTGTGGCCGGGCGAGTGAACTCGCGGCAACAACAGCACAAAGTCCGCCTACGCGGACTCCCGGGCGAGATCCCGGCGCGTCCTGAATGCCCGCGTGGCCCCGAGCGCCCGTCGACGAGCGAATGAATTCGCCGCTGGAACGCGCAAAGTCCGCCTTCGCGGACTCGGGCTCCAGTGCCCGTTTGTCCAGCCGGCTTCAGCCGTCTTCGCGTAGTTCCAGCCGGGGGCTTCAGCCCCCGGCGACGCGGCGCCGGCGCATGGCGACGCGGCCCCCACGTCCGCCGATGCCCCCACCGACCCGGCCCGGCGCTGCCCACCCCGGCGACACGGCACCCGCGCCCGCCGAGCCTGCGAAGGCAGGCTTCCCGCGGTTGTTGCAGCGGTTTCAACCGCCGGCCCCCCTCACCCCATCAGCTCCCTCAGCATCCCCCGCGGGTTGTTCAGGAACTCGCGAGTGACCACGTAGTGCTCGGTGTCCTCGTACGCCACCTCGCGGATGCCGCCCTCCTCCAGCAGCAGGATGCGCGCGCCGGGGTACGCCATCAGGATGGGCGAGTGGGTGGCGATCAGGAACTGCGACTTCATCTTCACCAGGTCGCGGATCCGCACCAGCGCGGCCATCTGGCGCATCGGCGAGAGGGCGGCCTCGGGCTCGTCCAGGATGTACAGGCCGCCGCCGCTGAACCGCTCCGTCATCAGCGCGAAGAAGCTCTCGCCGTGCGACTGCTCGTGCAGCGCGAGGTCGCCGTACGACTCGCGGATGGGGCGGCCGAGCGGCGGAAGGAGCGCGTGGTCGGCGGAGTCGATGCGCTCGATCTCAGTGGCCACGTTGAAGAAGCTCTCCGCGCGCAGGAAGTATCCGTCGTGCGCCCGCCCCGCCCCGCGCACCAGCGTCAGGTAGCGGAACAGCTCCGAGTGCGAGCTGCGCGTTGCGAAGCGGAAGTTGCGCGACCCGCCCTCCGCGTTGAACCCCCACGCCACCGCGATCGCCTCCAGCAGCGTCGACTTTCCGCTCCCGTTCTCGCCGATCAGAAAGGTGACCTCCGGGTGCAGGTCCAGCTTCCCCAGCGTGCGCACCGCGGGGAGGCTGAATGGGTACTCCTCAAAGGACGGCACGTCGTGGCGCTCCAGGCGCACCGAGCGCAGGTACTGCGTTGGGATCACGAGCGGTACGGGTGAGCGGTGGGCCTGCGGACAATCAATCCATCTCTTCAGAACGTACGTGCAAACTCCTGAACCGCTAGCCTCACGCAGAGGCGCAGAGACGCAGGAGAGAACAGCAACTGCATGGCTCACACAGAGACACAGAGACACAGAGAGAACCGCTAAGAGGTTTTCTCTGTGGCTTGTAGTTTCCTCTGTGTTCCTCTGTGTGGGGCCTTATGTTCTTCTGTTTTCTCTCCTGCGTCTCTGCGCCTCTGCGTGAGACCCCGCCGTTCAGAATGCACAGATGTCAGGTGGAAATATACCGGTGCTAGGTGCGGCGAAGGAGGTACACGCCGAACCAGTCGCGGTCGTCCGTCCAGCGCTGCTCCAGCACCCATCCCGCGCGGAGGGCGAGGCGCTCGAAGGCACCGGGGGCGTACTTGTGCGAGTACTCGGTGAGGATCGACTCGCCCGCGCGGAAGGCGATGCGCGTGTGGTGGCCGCCGTCAGCGGCGGGGATGCGGACCTCCTGCGCGCGCGTGCTGATCAGGTGCATCTCCACGCGGCCGTCCACCTGCACGTACGGGGCGTGGTGGCGAAAGGCGGCGAGGTCGAAGTCGGCGCCGCACTCGCGGTTGATGCGCGCCAGCAGGTTCAGGTTGAAGGCGGCCGTCACCCCCTCCGGGTCGTTGTAGGCCCGCTCGATCACCGCAGGCTCCTTGGCCAGGTCCACGCCGATCAGCAGGCGGCCGCCCGGCCCGCACAGCTCCCCCACCCGCTCCAGGAAGCTCGCCGCATCGTCCGGCTCGAAGTTGCCGATGGTGGAGCCGGGGAAGAAGGCCACCACGCCCGCCGCGGGGCGCGTGGGCTCGGGCAGAGAGAAGGTGGAGGTGTAATCCGCGCACACCGGCAGCACCTCCAGCTCTGGGAACGCCTCCGCCACCGAGATGGCGAAGGCGAGGAGCTGCGTGCGCGAGATGTCGATGGGGAGGTAGGCCGCCGCCTCGCGCAGCTCCTCCAGCAGGATGCGCGTCTTGATGCCGCTTCCGCTGCCGAACTCCACCAGGCGGCACCCGGGCCCTATGCACCGCGCGATCTCCCCCGCGGCGCTGCGCAGGATGCCGATCTCCGTGCGGGTGGGATAGTAGGCGTCCAGCTCGCAGATCCGCTCGAAGAGGCGCGCCCCGGCCTCGTCGTAGAAGTACTTGGGCGACAGCTTCTTCACCGGCCCGGTGAGCCCCGCCAGCACGTCGGCCCGCAGGTCGTCGGGCACCGGCTCCAGGTCGTACAGCACCATGCGGCCGTGTGCGACCGCCCGCGCCGCCCTCGTCACACGTCCCTTGCCAGCCGCACGCCCGTGAACTGCCAGGTCGCGTCCGGCGGAAAGAAGTTGCGGTAGGTGGGGCGGATGTGGGTCTCCGAGGTCGCGCACGAGCCGCCGCGCAGCACGAACTGGTTGCACATGAACTTGCCGTTGTACTCGCCCAGGGCGCCCGGAGGGGGCTGGTAGCCGGGATAGGGCACGTACTGGCTGCGCGTCCACTCCCACACGTCGCCGTACATCTGCAGGAGGCCGTCGCCGGAGGCCGGGGCGGGGTGGAAGCGCCCGCTCTCGGCCAGGTTGCCGCGCATGGGCACGGTGGCCGCCGCAACCTCCCACTCCGCCTCCGTGGGGAGCCGGGCGCCGGCCCAGCGCGCGAAGGCATCCGCCTCGAAGTAGCTGAGGTGCGACACCGGCTCGTCCACGGCCAGCGCGCGCATGCCGGAGAGGGTGAAGATGCGCCAGTCGTCGCCGTGGCGCTCCCAGTAGAAGGGCTCCGTCCACCCGTTCTCCTGCACGGTGGCCCACCCGGCAGAGAGCCAGAGCTCCGGCCGACGGTAGCCGCCGTCCGCCATGAACTCCAGGTACTCGCCGTTGGTCGCCAGCCGGCTGGCGAGCTGGAACGGCTCGATCCACTCGCGGTGGCGCGGGCCCTCGTTGTCGTACGCGAAGGCTTCCCCCTCGTGGCCGATGCGGTGCAGCCCACCCTCGAAGCCGATCCAGCGCAGCGGTGCAGCCTCCCCCGCGGGCTCCGGCGCGCGCTCGCGGTACACGGGGCGCAGCGGGTTCACGGAAAAGACGTGCTTGAGGTCGGTGAGCATCAGCTCCTGGTGCTGCTGCTCGTGGTTCAGGCCGATCTCCACCAGCGGCTGCAGGGTGGCCGCGAGCTCGTCGTCGGCCCCGTCCAGCAGCTCCATCATCCGCTCGTCCACGTGGCGGCGGTACGCGAACACCTCCGCCACCGTGGGGCGCGAGATGTAGCCGCGCTGCGCCCTGCAGTGCCGCTCGCCCGCGTGGACGTAGTACGAGTTGAAGAGGTACAGGTACGCCGGATTGAGCGGCTGGTAACCCGCCAGGTGCGGCACCAGGACGAACTGCTCGAAGAACCAGCTCGTGTGCGCCAGGTGCCACTTGGTGGGGCTCACGTCGGGCATCGACTGGACGACGTAGTCCTCGGTCGCCAGCCCGTCGCACAGGCGGTCGGTGAACGCGCGCACCGCGGTGTATCGCTGCGCCAGGGCAGGGGACGATTCGAGCATCAGGGTGGCCATTCGGTACCGTCCTCCCGCAGGTGGGTCGGGTGTGCATGGGCGCCGGGAGCGCGCAAGCGATACGACGCCGCGCCCTCGCGTGGATTCTCGCGCTACCGCACGCGCCGGAGCTCGGGCACGCGCACGGCGACGGTGAGCACGATCAAAAAGAGCGCCGCGGCTCCGGCCGCGAGGGCGTACGGGGCGCCGACGGCGCGCGAAAGGGCGCCCGCCTGCAGCGCGCCGATGGGGGTCATCCCCAGGAACATGAAGACGTAGACGGACATCACCCGCCCCCGCAGCCGGTTGGGGACCAGCGACTGGAGGAGGGCGTTGAGGGTGGCGTTGTTGAGGATCATGCAGAAGCCCGCGCACCCCAGCAGCACGAGCGCCAGGGGAAGCGTGCGGGCGAAGGTGAAGGCGAAGAGGAAGGCGCAGAACGCCAGCGACGACCACACCATCAGCCTTCCGCGCGGCAGCCGTCCGCCCCCCGCGGCCAGCGCGACGCCCCCCGCAAGCGCCCCCAGCCCCGTCGCCGCCAGCAGGTAGCCGAGCCCCGTGGCGCCCACGCGCAGCACGTCGCGCGCGAAGACGGGGAGGAGCATGGCGTAGGGGAAGGCGGTGATGCTCATCGCGGCGATCAGCCCTACCAGCGTCCTCACCAGCCGGTCGCCGCGGATGAAGGCGAGCCCCTCGCGCAGGTCGTCCAGCGTCGAAGTCGTGCGTTCCGGCGGACGAAAGGGCGGTAGGCGCATCATCAGCAGCCCTACCACCACGAACAGAAAGGAGACGGCGTTGGCGTAGAAGCACGCCGCGACCCCCGCCACCCCGATCAGCCACCCCGCCAGCGCCGGCCCGATGATGCGCGTGCCGTTGAAGGCGGAGGAGTTGAGGGCGATGGCGTTGGGGAGGTCCTCCTTTCCAACGAGATCTACAAAGAACGACTGGCGCGTGGGGACTTCGAAGGCGTTGGCGCTCCCCAGCACCAGCACCAGCAGGAGGAGCACGGGGTAGGTGATGAGACCCAGGTGCGTGAGCACGGCCAGGGCGAGCGACTGCGCCCCCATCACCAGGTCGGCGATGAGGATGATGCGGCGCTTGTCCGCGCGGTCCGCCACCACGCCGGCCCACAGGGTGAAGGCGAGCGACGGAAGCGACCCCGCCGCCGTCACCACGCCCAGCAGGAGCGCGGAGTTGGTGAGCTCCAGCACGAGCCACCCCTGCGCCGTGCTCTGCATCCAGGTGCCGCACAGCGACAGGATCTGGCCAGCGTAGAAGACGCGGAAGTTGCGGTGCCGCAACGCCGCCAGCGCCCCCCGCTGCGCGGGCGGGCGCTCCGCTCCATCTTCGGCGGGTTCCTTCAACGTGCCACCCCCGGTGCGAGTCGTCTGCGCGCCGCACAAGATAGCGCGGCGGAGCGCAAACGGCAGGTCTCACACGGGGATGGTACGCGGTGGATACGTGGTGTGCCCCGGCGGCGGCGCTACCGGGGCGGACAGACGGCGGGCGGGCGGACGCTCCCCACCCGGTCGAAGCGCAGGCCGTACACGCGCTCGTCGGAGACGGTGAAGCCCACCACCTCGCCTTCGCAGCCGGTGATGAACCGCATCAGCCCGTAGACGATCATGTAGCCGTCCCTGAACATGGCCGCGGCCGTCTCGGGCGATCCGGGTCCGCCGTGCCCCACCCGGAGCGTGCCGTCGATGCCCGCGCTCAGCTCCCAGGTGACGCCGAGCTCCGGGCTGTGGTACCGACCCGCGTACCGGGCAGGCGCCGCCATGGTGTCGCCCGGCGGGCCCACGTAGCGGAACACCGCGGGCGGCTCGCCCGGAGTCTCGCGGCGGGCGGCACCCTGCGTGAAGTGGTACGACGTATTGGTGTTCACCACGCGCACGACGGCGCCGCCCACCGGCACCAGCCGCCGGACGACGCCCGGCGGAACGCGCATGCGCAGCGTGCCGGAATCAGCCTCGAAGGTCCGCACCACGCCGGCGGGGCTGACGTACACGCCCGCGAACCGGCTGAACTCGGTGCCCGGCGCCGCGGCGGGCGGGGTCTCCGGCGCCTGCGCATCGAGCGGCTCCAGCCCCAGCAACCTGTCGGCGACGCGTAGGGCGAGCGCTTCGGCCGGCGCCGTGCCCGCGTTGCACAGCACGGCGATGGCCAGCCCGCGGCCGGGGAAGCGCACGAGCTCGGCGCGGTACCCTCCGCCCGCGCCGCCGTGCGAGACGGTGCGCACGCCCCGGTGCTCCCCGAGCTCCACGCCGAACGCGTACTTCAGCGGGGTGCCGTCGTTCAGCGCCCCGGCCGTCTCCATCGCGCGCACGGCCGCCGGCCCGCCCACGCGCCCCGTGCGCAGGCCCTCCGCCCAGCGCAGCAGGTCCTCCACCGTGGAATACATGCCGCCATCGCCGGTGGTGAACACCGGGTAGTTCGCCTGGGCCCATCCCGCGCCGTGGCGCACGTATCCCAGGGCGAGCCGGTCGCGCACGGAGTCCGCGCTGAAGTGGGTGGCGCTCATCCCCAGGGGCGCCAGGATGCGCTCGCGCGCCAGCTCGGGAAGCGGGCGCCCGGACGCGCGCCGCGCCACCTCCGCCAGCAGCAGGTATCCCGAGTTGGTGTACGCCCAGTCGGTTCCCGGCGCGAAGTTCAGCTCCCGCTGGCGCACGACGATCTCCAGCGCGTCCGCATCGGTCACCCGGGGGCTGCCGCCGCGCTGCATGGCCAGCAGGTTCATGAAGTCGCGGATGCCGCTGGTGTGCGTCAGCAGGTGCCGCAGCGTGATCTTGTGTCCGTAGCCCGGCAGCTCGGGAATCCAGCGGCGCACGTCGTCGTCCAGCGACAGCTTGCCTTCCCACGCCAGCAGCAAGACGCTCATCGCCGTGAACTGCTTGGTGACGGAAGCGATGTCGTACACGGTGGCGGGCGTGGCGAGGCGCCCGGCCATGTCCGCCATCCCGTACGCCCGCGCGAACAGCGTACGCCCCTCGCGCGAGGCGGCGGCGGCGCACCCGGGCGTGGCGGGGCCGAACTCCGCGAACACGGTATCCACCCAGGCGAATCCCCGTTCGCCCGTGCTCGCCTGCCCGGATGCCTGGGTCGGCAGGAGGGCGAAGGCGATCAGAAACGCCGACGTCATACCGCTTCTCATGAATCCGTGTGCATCGAAGGAAATGGTCTCACGCGAAGGCGCAAAGGCGCAAAGAAAGGGCTTCCGTGTCTTTCCTTTGCGTCTTCGCGCCTTTGCGTGACATTCTGTTGCTGAGGCAGCTTACTCCGCCCGCACCGCCACCATCGGATCGACTCGCGCGGCGCGGGAGGCGGGGACCGCGCCCGCGGCGAGCGCGGCCAGGGCGAGCACGAGGGCCGCGGCGCCCATCACCGCGGGGTCCGTCGCCTCCAGGCCGTAGAGGAAGGAGGAGACGAAGCGGCTCATCGCCAGCGACAGCGCGAGGCCCAGCACCACGCCGGGGGCCACCATCCGCACCACGTCGCCCAGCACCATCCTCACTACGCGGCGGCCGGGCGCGCCCAGCGCCATGCGGATGCCGATCTCGGTGCTGCGGCGCGCCACCGAGTACGCCACCGTGCCGTACAGCCCCAGCACCGCCAGCAGCAGCGCCAGCCCGCCAAAGAAGGCGGCGAGGGTGGCGAGCAGCCGTTCGCGCAGGAGCGAGGCGGCCACCTGGTCGGAGAGGGTGCGGAGCTCGAAGACGGCGCCGGGTGCCGCGTCCCGCAGCAGCGCGCCCACCGGGCGTACCAGCGACTGCGGATCGCCGCCGCGGACCACGAAGTTGAGCGGAGCCTTTTCCTGCTGGCCGGCCGGCAGGTACATCGTGGCCTCGCCCCCGTCGCGCAGCGAGCGGTACACCGCGTCCTCCACCACCCCCACCACCTCCACCTCGATGGGCTCCATGGGGCCGGCGGTGTACCGGATCCGCCGCCCGACCGGCTGGGCCGCGCCGAAGATGCGGCGCGCCATCGCCTGGTTGATCACCGCCACGGGGGGCGAGCCCTCGCGGTCGCCGGGCGCGAAGTCACGCCCGGCCAGCAGGCGGGTGCCCATCGCCCCGAAGTAGCCGTCGCCCACGGCGTTCAGCCACACCATGGTGTCCTCCGGCTTGGCGGGCTGGTACCCGTCCACCTTGATGTCCGTGTTCCACATGGAGCCGCCGATCGGCGTCAGATCCGCCGCGCCCGCGCCGCGCACCCCCGGCAGCGCGCGCAGCCGCTCCAGCACCTGCTGCTGCATGGCCAGCCGCGCCGGCGGGGAGAGCTGTCGGGCGGACCCGCCGACCGAAACGATCAGCACTTCCTTGGGGTCGAAGCCGGGGTCGAGCCGCTGGAGCCGCGAAAAGGTGGAGAGAAGGAGCCCCGCGCCCACCACCAGCACCATGGACAGCGCGATCTGCCCCACGACCAGCGCCCGCCCGGCGCCGCGGCCGAGCGCCGCGTCGCTGCCGCGCACCTGCCCCCGCAGCAGTCCGTGCGGCTCGCCCCGCGCGGCCTGCCACGCCGGCGCCAGCCCGAAGAGGAGGCTGGTGACCAGGGTGACGGCCGCCGCGAAGGCCAGCACCCGCCCGTTCAGCGACAGGTCCAGCCACACCGGGCGCGACGAGGTGGAGAGGAGGCTCACCAGGAGGCGCGTGGACCAGAGGGCGAAGAGCACTCCCAGCGCCGCGCCCAGGGTGGCCAGCACCATGCTCTCGGTGAGGAGCTGGCGGATCAGGCGCGCCCTCCCCGCCCCGATGGCGATGCGCACCGCGATTTCCCGGCGGCGCACGGTGCCGCGCACCAGCAGGAGGTTCGCCAGGTTCGCGCACGCCACCATCAGCACCAGCACCACCACCCCCATCAGCGCCAGCAGCGCGGTGCGGTAGCTCTCGCGCAGCGAGGAGTCGCCGTTGGCGGCGGTGCGCGCCGTCAGGGCGGTGCGCACGTACTCGCGCCGCGCGTCCGGGGGGTAGTACTCCGGCACCGTGGCCGCGAAGATGGACGGAGCCACCGCCGCCAGGCGGGCAGCCACCGCGGCGTCGTCCAGCCCGGGTGCGCGGCGGCCCACGATCTGGAGGTACCAGCGCCCCCGTTCCGAGAGGCCGCCGTCGCCCAGGGGGTCCATGGCGTCCTGGGCGCAGATGGGAACGAAGATCCGCTCGGCCCGCCCCACCTCCAGGCCGGAGAAGCCGCGCGCCGCCACGCCGATCACCTCCACGGGCGATCCGTTCAGCGAGATGGTGCGCCCCACCACGCCGGGGTCGCCGCCGTACGCGCTCTGCCAGAACGCGTGGGCGAGCACCGCCACGGCGGGGCACCCGCGCCGGTCGTCCGCGGCGCCCAGCAGGCGCCCGGCGGCGGGCCTCACTCCCAGCGTGGCGAAGTAGGCGCCGCTCACCCAAGCCCCGTCCACCCGGCGCGACTCGCCGCCACGCGCCATCTCGAAGCGGTTGCTGGAGTACGCCGCCACCGACGAGAACGCCTTCTGCCGGTCGCGGACCTCCTCCCACAACGGGTTGGAAAAGGTGTTGTCGCGCCCGTCCATGCTCACCTGCAGGAGCTCCTGGGGGCGGCTCACAGGCAGGCTGCGGAGGAGCACCGCGTCCACCAGGCTGAAGATGGCGGTGTTCGCGCCGATCCCCAGCGCCAGCGAGAGCACCGCGGCCAGCGTGAAGCCGGGACTGGCGCGCAGCGAGCGGAGGGCGTAGCGCAGGTCCGCGCCCAGCGACTCCAGCCAGACCATGACGTCGACGTCGCGCGTGCGCTCCCGCTGCACGGCCGGGTTGCCGAAGCGGCGCCGCGCCTCGCGCCGGGCCTCCTCCTCGCTCATCCCCCCGGCCATCAGCTCGTCGGTGAGCTCCGCCAGGTGGAAGTCGAGCTCGCGGTCGATCTCGTTCGTGACCCCGTCGCGGCGGCCCAGGTTGGCGAATCGTTTGAACCAGCCCATCGCTGGTATCTCCGTGCCTTGAGGTGGGTAGTTGTTCCCAGGAAGGCGGGTATCCAGGGGGAAGTCCTAAGTCCTAAGTCCTAAGTCCTAAGTCCTAAGTCCTAAGTCCGAAGTCCGAAGTCCTGAACTGCTTTGCCGGGTTGCTGTTCAGCACTTAGCACTTGGCACTTGGCACTTAGCACTTGGCACTTAGCACTTCAGTTCCTCACGCGAACCCCAGCACCCGGTGCACGCCCAGCGTGAGTCGCGCCCAGCTCTCCTGCTCCTGCGCCAGCCGCGCCTCGCCGGCCGGCGTGAGCGAGTAGAACCGGGCCTGGCGGTTCTTTTCCGTCATCCCCCACTCGCTGGCGATCCATCCCTCCTGCTCCATGCGGTGCAGCGCGGGGTAGAGCGAGCCCTCCTCCACGCGCAGCAGCTCGGCGGAGACGCGCTGGATGTCTGAGCTGATGGCGTAGCCGTGCAGCCGGCCGCGCACCTTGAGCGTGCGCAGTACCAGCATCCCCAGCGTCCCCTGCAGTACGTCCGTACGGTTTCGTGTCGTCATCGTCATCCCCGGTCTTATTACCTAGACAACTATGTATAATGTATGCGGCGATACCCACGCGCTGTCAAGAGAATCAGCGCAGCCCTCTATGCATAGACCGCTAGGGTAGCATGTATGCGGCGCGCCCGCGGCGATGTCAAGAATCGTCTGAGCGCGGCGGGACCGGGGGCACGGAAGAGGGCCGTGAGGATGGGGGGTGCTTGCCCCGGGTGCATCAGCGTGCAATTATTTTAGCAGGGGCGCCCGCCCAGGCTCCCTGAAGGCATCCTCCCCCGGAGCATATTTGCCCATGAAGCACCAGTCCACCGTCCTCCTGGCGGCCGTACTCCTGGCGGGGTGCGCCCGCCAGACGCCGCCGGCCACAGGTCCATCGGCGGCCGGCAACGGCCCCGCCCGCGCCGGAGCCCCCGTCCAGCGCACCATGCCGTCCGGAGCCGCCATGGGCGGCGACACCACCGCCCCCGCCGGCGGCGGTGGCGGAAGCGGGGCCGCGCGCCCCCGCGCCTACGCGTCGGTCATCACCTCCGAGGCGCGCACGCGCCGCGGGATGTTCGCCGTGCACCAGGTGGGCGACAAGCTGTACTTCGAGATCCCGCGCCGCGAGCTCAACAAGGACATGCTGCTGGTGGGGCGCTACGCCCGCGCCGCGCCCATCAACCCGAACAACCCGGCCGGCGGCTTCGGCGAGTTCGGCGGCGACCAGTTCGCCGAGCTCACGCTGCGCTGGGAGCGCAACCGCAACCGCGTGATCCTGCGCTCCCCGTCGTTCGACATCACGGCGGACACCACGCTCCCCGTGGCCCGCGCGGTCGAGACCTCCAACTACCCGGCCATCGTCGCGGTGATGAACGTGGAAGCGTTCGGGCCGGACAGCTCGGCCGTAGTGGACGTGACGCGCCTGTTCACCACCGCCACGCCCGAGATCGCGGCGATCCGCGGCACGGTGGACCCGGCCCGCTCGTACATCGAGCGCGCCCTGGCCTTCCCGGACAACGTGGAGGTCGAGGCGACGCAGACCGGCGTCCCCACCCCCCCGCGCGGCCCGGGCGCCCCGCCGGCGCCCCCCAGCGGGCAGCCGACGCCGGCAACCAGCGTGCTGGCGCACTGGAGCATCGTGCGCCTTCCCGAGGTGCCGATGATGCCGCGCCGCTTCGACGAGCGCGTGGGCTTCTTCTCGATCCGCCAGATCGACTTCGGCACCGACGAGCACCGCTCGGCGCGCCGCAGCTACATCACCCGCTACCGCCTGGAGTGCTCCGAGCGGCGCGAGGGCGACCTTTGCTACCCCAAGAAGCCGATCGTCTACTACGTGGACCCCGCCACGCCCGACCGGTGGAAGCCGTACGTGCGCGCCGGCATCGTGGAGTGGCAGCAGGCGTTCGAGGCGGCGGGCTTCAAGGACGGCATCGTCCCCGGCGACGTGCCGGCGAACGACCCCGACTGGTCGCCCGAGGACATCCGCCATACGGTGATCCGCTGGCTGCCGTCCACCACGGAGAACGCGGTGGGGCCGCACGTTCACGACCCGCGCACGGGCGAGATCCTCAACGGCTCGGTGCGGATGTTCCACAACATCCTGAACCTGCAGCGCTCCTGGTACTTCACGCAGGCGTCGGCCATCGACCCGCGCGCCCGCATGCTGCCCATGCCGGACTCGCTGATGGGCCGCCTGCTGCAGTTCGTGGTGGCGCACGAGATCGGGCACACCATCGGCCTGCAGCACGACCAGATCGGCAGCTCCACCTACCCGGCCGACAGCGTGCGCAGCGCCAGCTGGGTGCGGCGGATGGGGCACTCGCCCAGCATCATGGACTACTCGCGCTTCAACTACGTGGCGCAGCCCGAGGACAACATCCCGCTGGAGCACATCATTCCGCGGGTGGGGCCGTACGACAAGTACGCCATCATGTGGGGGTACAAGCCGATCCCCGGCGCCACCACGAGCGAGCAGGAGCGCCCCACGCTGGAGCGGTGGTCGCGCATGCAGGACACCATCCCCTGGTACCGCTTCTCGGCCAACAACGAGTTCGGCGGCTACGGCACGCTGAACGAGGCGGTGGGCGACGCGGACCCCATCCAGTCCACGGGGCTCGGCTTCCGCAACCTGCAGCGGGTGGTGGGCTACATCCCCGCCGCCGCCACGCGGCCGGGTGAGGACAACACCGACCTCCGCGAGCTGTACGACCGCACGGTGCAGCAGTGGTCCACCGAGGCGGGGCACGTGGCCACCATGGTGGGCGGCGGCACCGTGCAGTACAAGAGCGGCAGCCAGCCGGGCGCCGTGTACGCGCCCATGCCGGCCGCGCGCCAGCAGGCGGCGGTGCGCTTCCTGAACGACAACGTCTTCCGCACGCCGCAGTTCCTGGTTCGCCCCGACATCGCCAGCCGCATCGAGGCGGGCGGGATGATCTCGCGCATCAACGGGGCGCAGACGCGCGTGCTCAACAACCTGATGGACGACGGGCGCATGAACCGCCTGCTGGAGCAGGAGGCCCTGGGCCGCGAGCGGCAGTACGTCTACCCGCTGTCGTCGATGCTGGACGACGTGCGCCGCGGCATCTGGTCGGAGATCTACTCCGCGCGCCCGGTGATGGACCCGTACCGGCGCGAGCTGCAGATGGACTTCCTGTCGGTGATCGACCGGAAGCTCAACCCGCAGGAGCAGCCCGGGCAGCAGGCGGTGATCTTCTTCGGCCCGCGCCCGGCGCCGCTCTCGGACGACGCCAAGTCGCAGCTGCGCGGCGTGCTGGTGACGCTGCGCTCCGAGATCCAGCGCGCCATCCCGCGCACCACGGATCGCGGCACGCTGCTTCACCTGCAGGGCGCCGTGCACCGCATCGGCAACATCCTGGACCCGGCGGACTGATCGTCGCGGGGCGCCGCTGAGACGGGGCGCCAGGGTGGATGGATGATGGATGATGGATGCTGGCGGAGGCACGGAGAGAGGGTTCTCCGTGCCTCCGTTGCGTTGGGGCACCGTGGGATGGGGCACCGGGGGGCCGCGCCGCCGGGGGCTGAAGCCCCCGGCTGGAACCACGCGAAGACCGCTGAAGCGGTCTAGCTCACAACATATTCACGGGCGACGCGCGTTCGTACGGTCAGGGCGCGTCCGGGTAGGGCGCCACGTGGTCGAACGAGAATGCGCGCCGGATGCGCTCCATGTCGCGGACGTTCGCGGAGACCAGGACCGCGCCGGCTTCACGGCAGTTGTGCGCGATGAGCACGTCGAAGACGAAGCTGCGCGGCACCTGCTTCAGGTCCAGGCCTTCGCGGGTGGCGAGGGTGGCCAGCACGGTGCCGAGCGCCTCCCAGCTCGCCGCCGACGGGGTGAGCACGCGTCCGCGCCGCAGGTAGGGGCCGAGCACCTGGCGCTCCAGCACGCGGCGCGCGCGGGCCGTCCGGGCACCCGCCCGCAGCTCGGCGGCGACGACGGCGCTGAGCCAGAGGCCCGGCGCCGCTCGGGCGACGAATGCCTCGTAGGCCGCCGCTGCGGGTTCGGACCGGGCCGCATCCACGAAGCAGTTCGTGTCGAGCACGTACTTCCGCAATGCCGCCATCGGCGAGACCCGGGTCAGTCGAGCCGGGACAGCGGGAGTCCGCGCAGTGCTTTCGCGCCCGCCAGGAGCTCACCCCGGAAGGCCACGAGATCGAGCGCGATCTCCACCGTTTCGCGCTCGGTGGCGGCGCCCAGCGCGGCCTGCGCCTCAGTGAGGAGTTGGGGGTCCAGCCAGAACTCCTTGCGAACCTTGCCTTCGTGGGCGGCGCTGCGGCGGGCACTCGGAAGCGCGGACTTGGACGGTGCGGCCATGACAACTCCGAGTTCGTGTACGTACAACCATATCACACAGTCCGTACACGCGCACCACCCTCTGGTTCCGTGTCCCGTGATCTGGACCGGTGCTCCTGGGGCAGGTTGCGGCGCATTCCAGGGCACGGGCAGCCACGTGGGGCTGCCCCTACGGGATCGGCGTGCCGGGCGAGGATCGAGGCACGGTGAGGGCGGGGGCGATGAATCGCGGCCGAGGGTGGCGCTGCACGGACATCCGGCCGCGCAGCGGATCTGGCCCGAGAGTCCCCGCAGGGGGACTTTGTGCAGTCGTTGCCGCGAGTTCACTCGCCCCAGCCGCCCCCGTGCATTAAATTGCCAGCCGGCGATTCCACGGCATCCCACCCCGCCAATCCCGCGCATCACAGGACTCTGAAGGATGAAGGCCCCCCTCCCAGAAAATGAGGCCGAGCGGCTCGCGGCGCTGCACGAGTACCAGATCCTCGACACCTCGCCCGAGCAGGCGTACGACGACGTCACGCTGCTGGCGTCGCAGCTGTGCGGTACGCCCATGGCGCTGCTCACGCTGATCGACGAGGACCGGCAGTGGTTCAAGGCGCGCGTGGGGCTGGACGTGCCGGAGACCACGCGAGAGGTGGCGTTCTGCGCGCACTCCATCCTCCACGAAGAGGTGACGGTGGTGCCCGACGCGACGCTCGACGCGCGCTTCGCGGACAACCCGTTCGTCACCGGCGAGCCGCGCATCCGCTTCTACGCGGGGGCGCCGCTCATCACGCCCGACGGGCACGAGCTGGGGACGCTGTGCGTGCTCGACCAGCGGCCGCGCCAGATCACCGACGAGCAGCGGGCGGCGCTGGGCACGCTTTCACGGCAGGTGATGGTGCAGCTGGAGCTGCGCAGGCACCTGGTGGGGATGACCGAGGAGCTCGCCCGGCAGAAGGCCGCGGACGAGGCGCTGCGCCGGGCGGAGAAGCAGGCGAAGCGGATGGCGGACCGCATGCGCGCCGTGGCGGCCACCGCGGCGGCGGTGATCGGCGCCCCGTCGCGCGCGGCGCTGCGCGACGTGCTGGAGGACGCATGCCGCGCCATCCTTCCCTACGACGCCTTCTTCCTGATGGCGTACGACGCGGAGAAGCACGAGTTCGTGGGGGTGGGCGGCTACGACGCGGACGTCTTCAGCGAGCCCAGCAGCGTCCCCGCGGCCGGGACGCCGGGGGAGCGCGTGGTGCGCGAGCGGAAATCGCTCCTCACCCACAGCGCGGACGACCCGGCGGGGCAGGGCGCGGCGGTCACCGGAACGGGGCGGCGCAGCGAATCGGTGATCCGCACCCCCATCCTGCTGGGCGACCAGGTGCTGGGCATCCTGAGCGCGCAGAGCTACACGCCGGGGCTGTACGACGAGGAAGACGTGGAGGCGCTGGAGGCCGTGGCGTCCCTGGCCGCCAACGCGCTGGACAACCTGCGCCTGGACGCGAAGCGCAGGGAGGCAGAGGCGGCGCTGGCCGCGTCGGAGGAGCGCTACCGCACCATCTTCGACACGGCCGCCGACACCATCGTCCTGATCGACCAGACGAGCACCATCCTGGCCATCAACCCGGCGGCGGAGCGCACCTTCGGCTACAAGCCGGAGGAGCTGGTGGGGAAGCCGCTCGCCGTGCTCCAGCCCCCGCATCTGCGCAAGGTGCACGATGGCGGAGTGGAGCGCTACACGCGCACGCGGGAGCGCAAGCTCGACTGGGCGCTCACAGAGGCGCTGGCGCTGCACCGCGACGGCACCGAGATCCCCATCGAGCTGGCGCTGGGCGAGTACCGGCAGGGAGACCGGCACATCTTCGTGGGCTTCCTGCGCAACATCACCGAGCGCAAGCTGGCCGAGAGGGCGCTGCAGGCGGCCTACGACGACCTTGAGCAGCGCGTGGAAGCGCGCACCGCCGAGCTCGCCGAGACCAACTTCGCGCTGGAGGAGGAGGTCGCCGAGCGCGACCGTGCCGAGTTGGAGCTGCGCCACAAGACGCACGAGCTGGAGGCGATCTTCGAAGCGCTTCCCGACCTCTACTTCCGCCTGGACCGCGAGGGGACGGTGCTGGAGCACCACGCCGGCGAGGGCAGGGCGGGGGAGCTGACGGGCCGCCGGCTGCACGACCTGCTCCCGGCCGATGCGGCGGCGCGCGTGGCGGAGGGGCTGGAAGAGGTGAAGCGCACCGGGTCCCTGGTGTGCACCGAGTACTCGGTGCAGGAAGCGGACGGGCTTCGCGACTTCGAGGCGCGCATCCTTCCCTTCGGCGCCGAGCAGATCGTCACGGTGGTGCGCGACATCACCGACCAGAAGACGACCGAGCGGGCGCTCCAGCGCAGCGAGCAGCACTTCCGCAGCCTCATCGAGAACTCGTCCGACGTCGCATCCATCATGGACGCGAGGGGGGTGAGCCTCTACCACTCGCCCTCCATCGAGCGGGTGCTGGGCTACAGGCCGGACGAGATCCTCGGCTCGACGGCGTTCGAGCGCATCCACCCGGAGGACCACGAGCGCTGCAAGGAGGCGCTGGGCGGCGCCTTCCGCAACCCGGGAGTCACCTACACGCTCGACTTCCGCTACCTGCACAAGGACCGCTCCTGGCGCTCCGTGGAGGTCTCCGTGCGCACGCTGCGCCCGGACAGCGCCGCGGACGGGGTCATCATCAACCTGCGCGACGCCACGCAGCGAAAGGCGGCGGAGGCGGAGCTGCGCTTCCAGAAGACGCTGCTGGAGGCGCAGGGCGAGGCCTCCATCGACGGCATCCTGGTGATCTCGGGCGAGGGGAAGATCCTCTCCTACAACCGCCGCTTCGCCGAGATGTGGGAGATCCCGGACGAGGTGATCGCCGAGCGCTCGGACGAGTCGGCGATCGGGGCGGTGCTGCAGAAGCTGGAGGATCCGGACGCCTTCATCGCGCGCGTGGCCGAGCTGTACGAGCGCCGCGACGAGCGCAGCGAAGAGGAGGTGCGGCTGCGCGACGGGCGCGTCTTCGACCGCTACAGCGCGCCGGTCAAGGACACGGAGGAGCGCTACTACGGCCGCATCTGGTGGTTCCGCGACATCACCGACCGCAAAGAGGCGGAGATCGCGCTGCAGCGCGCGCGCGACGACGCGGAGCGCGCCCGCGAGGCGGCCGAGGCGGCGAACCACGCCAAGAGCGAGTTCCTGAGCCGCATGAGCCACGAGCTGCGCACGCCCATGAACTCCATCCTGGGCTTCGCGCAGCTCCTGGAGCGCCGCAACCTTCCGCCCGACCAGCGCAAGGGCGTGGAGCACATCCTGCGCGCCGGGCGGCACCTCCTCAACCTGATCAACGAGGTGCTGGACCTTTCGCGCATCGAGGCCAACCGCCAGCAGCTCTCGCTGGAGGCCGTGCACGTGAGCGAGGCGGTGGAGGAAGCGCTCGGCCTGGTGCGCCCCCTCGCCGCGCAGACCGGGTGCGCGCTGGCCGAGGAGGTGGGCGGCGACCCGTCGCACTACGTGACCGCGGACCGGCAGCGGCTCACGCAGGTGCTGCTGAACCTCCTTTCGAACGCCATCAAGTACAACCGCCCAGGCGGCCGCGTGCGCATCACCTGCGGCGCGGAGGGCGAGCGCTTCCGCATCCGCGTGCACGACACGGGCGTGGGGATCCGCGCGGACCGGCTCGACCAGCTCTTCGTCCCCTTCGCCCGCCTGGGCGCCGAGCAGACGGAGGTGGAGGGGACCGGGCTGGGGCTGGCGCTTTCGAAGCGGCTGGTGGAGGCGATGGGGGGCGAGCTGACGGTGGAGAGCACGCCGGGCCGCGGCTCCATCTTCACCGTGGAGCTGGCGCTGGCGGAGGACCCCGTGGGCCTGCTGCGAAACGCGCGCACGGAGCGCCCGCCGGCGGAGGAGCACGGCGCCCGCCCCGCGACGGTGCTCTACGTGGAGGACAACGTCGCCAACCTGAGCCTGATCGAGACGATCCTGGACGACCGCCCGGAGATCACCCTGGTCCCCGCGCTCAAGGGCCGGCTGGGGCTGGAGCTGGCGGCGGAGCACGCGCCCGACCTGATCCTCCTGGACCTGCACCTCCCGGACATTCCGGGCGAGGAGGTCCTCCGCCGCCTGCGCCTGGATCCGCGCACCGCCACCACCCCCGTCGTCGTCATCAGCGCCGACGCCACACGCGGCGCCGTCAGCCGCCTGATGGAGGCCGGCGTCCACGCCTACCTCACCAAACCGCTCGACGTGGACCTCTTCCTGACCACCATCGATGGTGTTCTGCAGGCGCGGGGGGAGGGTGGGCCGGGCCCGGGGGCGGGTGGGGGGCCGGGTGGGGGCCCGGGGGCGGGCGATTAAAATCGCGGCAACAAAAGCGCAAAGTCCGCCTGCGCGGACTCCCGGGCGAGATCCGCGCGCGGTGCCCGGGCCGCAGCGCCGTCGCGGCCACCCCTTCCGTGCCTGACGCACAGATCCCGTAGGGGCAGCCCCGCGTGGCTGCCCGTGCCGCGCCACGCGCCGACGCCCGTTTTCCAGGCGCGCCGGTCCAGGAGCGAATGAATTCGCGGCTGGAACCACGCAAAGTCCGCCTTCGCGGACTCGGGGCCGATGCCCGCGTCGCACGAGCCGGCTTCAGCCGCCTTCGCGTGGTTCCAGCCGGGGGATTCAACCCCCGGCGATGCCGCCGCCGGCGTGACCCCCGGCGCCGCGCCCGAACCCAACGCCCTCACGCCCTCACGCACTCACGCACTCACGCACTCACGCACTCACGCACTCACGCACCGCCGTTCCCTGGCCCGCAAACTGCTGTCCTCGCCCCGTTCGGCCTCACCATCCCGGAGTCCCGGAGCATGCGCTTCACCAACTACTCCAAGTTCACGGGGCACCAGGCGGACGCGCTGAACCTGCAGGCGCTCCTGGACCGGCTCTCGGACTTCCTCCTGCAGAGCGGGTTCGCGGGGGGCGCGTACGAGCATCCGTACTGGGGCGAGTTCGGTGGCGACGAGGGCGACCGCTCCATGGACTCGCTCAAGGAGGCGCTCCTCCGCGCGCTCATGGAGAGCGGCCAGCTCACCCCCGAGATGGTGGACGAGCTGAGCGGCCGCGGCGAGCCCAACGAGGAGGTCCGCCAGCAGATCGCCGAGCTGCTGGACCGCCTCATCGAGCGCCTCGTCGAAGAGGGGTACCTCAACGTCGGCCAGCAGCCGCAGATGCCCGGCGGCTACACGGAGATGGAGGGCGCCGGCAAGACCGACGACGCGCGCGAGGCCGCCCGCCAGGTGGAGTTCTCGCTGACGGGAAAGGGGATCGACTTCCTGGGCTACCGCACCCTCAAGGGGCTGCTGGGGGCGATGGGGAAGAGCTCGTTCGGCTCGCACGACACCCCGCACCTGGCCACCGGCGTGGAGGCCGAAGCCGCCAGCCGCCCCTACGAGTTCGGGGACACCCTCAACCTGGACATCCCCGCCACCCTCAAGAGCGCGCTGGGAAGGAAAGGGCTGGGCGACGACGGCACCATCGACCTGGACTACGGCGACCTGTACGTCAACCAGGCGGAGTACCGGTCCAGCTGCGCCACGGTGCTGATGCTGGACACCAGCCACAGCATGATCCTGTACGGCGAGGACCGCTTCACCCCGGCCAAGAAGGTGGCGCTCGCCCTCACGCACCTGATCCGCACCCAGTTTCCCGGCGACACGCTGCGGGTGGTCACCTTTGGCGACGAGGCCGAGGAGATCCCCATGGGCGAGCTGGCGCGCGCGCAGGTGGGGCCGTACCACACCAACACGGCGGCGGGGCTCAAGCTGGCGCGCCGCCTGCTGCTGGCCCAGAACAAGGACATGCGGCAGATCGTGATGATCACGGACGGAAAGCCGTCGGCCATCACCCTGCCGGGCGGGCGCGTCTACAAGAACTCGATGGGGCTGGACGCGCGCGTGCTGCGCGAGACGTTCCACGAGGTGGGGGCGTGCCGCAAGAGCGGGATCCTCATCAACACCTTCATGCTGGCGCGCGACCCGTACTTGGTGGCATTCGTCAACAAGGTGAGCGAGATCGCGCGCGGCAAGGCGTACTTCACCAACACGATGACGCTGGGGCAGTACATCATGCGGGACTTCCTGCGCCGGAAGACCCGCAGGGCGGGGTAGCCTTTGGACGCGATCCGCGGCGCATCGGAATTCCGGGCGCGGCAACGCTGGGTTGCCGCGTTCCTGCTGGGCGCGGCCGGGTACGCCATCAACATGAACCCCGTCTCCCTCTCGCCCGGCACCGAGCTGCTGCTGGGGGGGACGGCCGCGCTGGTCGCCACCGTCACGCTGGGCCCCGGGCCGGGGACGCTGGCGGGGTTCGTGGCGGCGGCGCGCACCTTTTTCCTCTGGGGCCATCCGTACGCCTGGGCCATCCTCACCCTGGAAGCGCTGGTGGTGGGGCTGCTCGTCACGCGCTACCGGCGCCGCCCGCTGGTGGCGGACTTCGTCTTCTGGGCGCTGCTGGGGCTCCCCCTCCTCTTCGTCACCTACGGGGGGATCATGGGGGTGGGGGGCGCCACCGCGGCGGTCATCCTCCTCAAGCAGCCGCTCAACGGGCTGATCAACGCCCTGGCCGCGGAGACGCTCCTGCTGATCCCCGCCGTGCGCCGCGGGCTGCGGGTGCGTGGGGCCCCGTCGCTGCGCTCGGCGCTGGCGGTGGTGGTGGCGCTGGCCGGGATCGTCCCCACCCTCAGCTTCGGCGTGTGGAGCGGCCGGCGCGAGTGGGAGCGCTCGCTGGAGCGCACCCGCGAGCGCCTCCTGCTCACCTCCGAGGCGCACGCCGCGCACCTGGGCGAGTACGTTCGGCTGCACACCGGCGTGGTGCGCACGGCGGCCGGGCTGGCCGAGCGGCAGGGCGGCTTGAGCGCGGACGATGCAACCCGCCAGCTCGAGGAGGTGCACGCGCAGTTCCCCTCCTTCGCAGGGGTCTTCGCGGCCGACTCGCGCGGGCGGATGACGGCGTTCGCGGGCGGGATGGCGGGGGTGGGCACCGACTACAGCGACCGCGAGTACTTCCGCCGCCTGCGCGCCACCCGCGCCACCGTCGTCTCCGAAGTGCTGCTGGGGCGCCGCACGCGCGCGCCGGTGGTGGTCATCGTGCACCCGGTGATGCTGGGCGACACGCTGGCCGGCTTCGTGGGCGGCGCGCTGCAGCTTCGCACCATGCCCACCCCGACCCCCACGCCTCCCATGGGCGACCGGCTGCGCGTGGCGGACCGGCGCGGGCTGGTGCTCTACGACACGCATGCCCCCTACGCCGCCGGCGAGGCGCCGCGCTCCATGGGCGACTCGGCTTCGTTCGCGGCGATCACGGCGGTGGGAGAGCGCGGCACCACCACGTACCGCCGCGGCGTGGGGCGGGTGCCCGCCTCGCGGCTCACGGCGCGGATGCTGGCCGGCGTGGCGCAGGTGCCCGGGCTGGACTGGCGCGTGTGGACGGAGGAGCCGTTCGCCGACATCCAGGCGTACGTGGCCGATTCGTACGTGCGCCTGCTATCGCTGCTGATCGGCGTGACGCTGGCCTCGCTGGCGCTGAGCAACGCGCTGGCCCGGTACATGGCGCGCCCCCTCCTGCGCATCCGCGGCGCATCGGCGGCGCTGGGGTCGGGGGACCTGGAAGCGCGCGTGGGCCCCCTCTCCGAGGCTGCCCCCACCGAGATCGCGGCGCTGGGGCGCGACTTCGACCGCATGGCCAACGCCCTCAGCCGCCGCGCCGAGGAGCTGGAGCTTCTGGGCGAGATCGCGCGCTCCCTGGCATCCACGCTGGACCCGGCCGAGGTGCTGCGCCGCGTGACCGATGCCGCCGCCCGCCTGGTGGACCCCGACGGCTGCGGGATCGTGCTGCTGCAGCCCGGCGGCGAGTCGCTCAAGATGGACGATTCCGCGCTGGGGCTGCTGGCGGGTTCGGCCGGGAGCGAGCTTCCCGTGGAGGGCTCGCTCACCGGCTGGGTGGTGACGACGGGCGAGCCCGCGCTGGTGCTGGACGTGAACGACGACGAGCGCGTCATGCACTCCCACGCCGACCTGAGCGAGGCCGGCTCCGTGATTTGCGCGCCACTGGTGGGGCGCTCGGGTCCGCTGGGCGCGCTCAGCGCCGTTCGTGGCCGCGACGGCCGGCAGCCCTTCTCCCTGAGCGACCTGCGCCTGCTGGAGCGCCTCGCCCGCCACGCCGCGGTCGCGGTGGAGAACGCGCAGCTCCTGGAGGCGGCCCAGGAGGCCAGCCGCGCCAAGAGCGACTTCATCGCCACCATGAGCCACGAGCTGCGCACCCCGCTCAACGCCGTGCTGGGGCACCTGGAGCTGCTGGAGCTGGAGATCCACGGCCCGCTCACCCCCCAGCAGCGCGAGGCGCTCGGCCGCATCGACACCGCCTCGCGCCACCTGCGCGGCCTCATCGAAGAGGTCCTCTCCTTCGCCCGCCTGGAGGCCGGCCGCGCCGAGGCGCGCATTGAGGAGACGGACGTGTGCGGGCTGGCGACGGAGGTGGCGTCGGTCATCGAGCCGCTGGCAACGCGCAAGGGGCTGGAGCTGGAGGTCCTCACCTGCGATCCCCCCGCGCGCATCCCCACCGATCCGGACAAGGTGCGGCAGATCCTGATCAACCTGGCCGGCAACGCGGTGAAGTTCACCGAGACGGGCGGCGTCCGCATCTCCGTGGAGTCGCGCCCCGACGGCGTCGCCCTCGCCGTCTCCGACACCGGCCCCGGGATCAGCCCCGACGAGCGCGAGCGTCTCTTCCGCCCTTTCGAGCAGCTCCAGAGCGGCTTCTCGCGCCCGCATGGCGGCACGGGGCTGGGCCTCTACCTCTCCGGCCAGTACGCCGAGCTCCTCGGCGGCCGCATCGACGTCGACAGCGAGCCGGGGAGCGGGAGCACGTTCACGCTGGTGCTGCCGCTGGCGCCGCCGGAGGAGGCCCCCTCCCCCCAGCCCCCTCCCCCGCCTGCGGGGGCGCAGGGCGGGTGAGGGGGAGGGGCCCTCACCCCCGGCTCGTTACACTCGCCTGCCCCCTCTCCCGATAACAGGAGAGGGCTCCGCCCTCCTGTCATCGGTAGAGGGGGCTTGGGTGCGTTTTGGCGGATCCATGGCCGCGCACAGGCCCCCTCCCCCCGACCCCCTCCCCCGCCTGCGGGGGCGCAGGGCGGGGGAGGG
>DASVTZ010000222.1 GCA_036387335.1 Longimicrobium sp. | reverse complement strand
GGGGGAGGGGGAGCGGGCCCCCTCCCCCGCTCGTTCCTCGCGGCCCCTCCCCCAAAACAACCTGGGGGAGGGGCGTGCGTCGCATTGATCCCCGCGCGGTGCACGGATGCCGTAGGGGCGCGATTTATCGCGCCCGTGCCCGCCGCCGCTCTGTGGCCCGCGCGCGGCACCGAACCTGGTAGGGGCCGCCCCACGTGGCTGCCCGTGCCCGCCCTCGCTCCGCCGCCCGCCCCGCGCACCGAAACCCGTAGGGGCAGACCTGCGTGTCTGCCTCCCCTGCCGTACATCGGGCTGCTGGTCTCACGAAACGCTTAGACACAGAGACACCCTCTCTCTGCGCCTCCGCGTCTCCGCGTGAACCCCCTTTCTTTTCTCCTTTCCGTACCCTCTGTGTCTTTGTGTGAGGCGCTGTTCAGCCGGGCTCGTCCGCGGGCGGCGCGTGCTCCAGGAAGAGCTCGAGGGAGCGGAAGGGGCGGTCGTGCGCGAGTTGGGCTTCGAGGAAGGCGCGGAGGAGCGCGCGGTGGGCGCCGGGGCTCGCGAGCGCGGCGGAGGGGACGTGGCCGCGCGACATGCGGGCGACATCGGCGCGCGTGGCGGGGTCCAGGATGCGGCCCACGGGACGGCAGCGGGTGCACGCCACGCCCCCCGCGCCCGCATCGAAGCGCACGGGCTCGTCGTGAGGAACGGGGCGGCCGCACACCACGCAGGCGTCGGTCTGCGGCTCGAAGCCGAGGAGGGAGACCAGCGTCCAGGCTCCGGTGAGGACGATGCGCTCCGCCTCCGCCGGGGTGCTCGCCGCGGCGGCGATGTCGTCCCACGAGGTCGCGAGGGCGGAGTAGACGTCGGGGTGCGGGTCCTCGGTGCCCGCGCGTAGGACGAGCTCGGCGAGGAGGGAGGCGCCGGCGAAGGCAGGCAGCGAGCGGCCCAGCGCCTGGCGGGAGCGCACCAGGTCCCATCCGCCCAGCGTGTGAAGGTCGCGGCCGGGGCGCAGGTAGAAGCTGGCGGTCCCCTCGGTGAAGGGCTCCAGCAGACCGCCGAACCGGCTCTTGGGGCGCAGCGCGCCCTTGGCGATTACCGAGCGCAGGCCGAATTCGCTGGTGTAAAGCCGCAGGACCTTGCTCGTCTCGCTGTAGGGGAAGGTCTGGAGCACCAGCGCCCCCGTGCTGACGAGCGCCACCGGGTCACGCCTCGCGCCCGCGGCGCACCGCCAGCCACGCGCCCACCGCCAGCACCGCCCCCGCCGCCGCGAGGGCTGCCCAGCGCGGGTCCACGGGTGCCGGCGCGGGGCCGCGCCAATCGAGGCCCACCGCGCTTCCCGCCCGCAGCCCGGCGCCGGAGAACTGCAGGAACTGCTCGCCATCGGCCGTGAAGGGCCTGGGCGCGGCGAGCCCCGCGACCAGGACCTCGGGGGCGGGCTGTTTGACGTACAGGTTCAGCGAGTCCGTGGCATGCTCCACCGGGATGCTCGCCTCGCGTGGGCTGGGGGCGAGCCGGTAACGGAAGATGACGTCGCGCTCGCCGGGCACCAGCGGCGCGTTGATCCACACGCGGTCGCCCACGCGCACCACGTCGCCGGGAAGCTGCTGTCCGCCCGCGCCGGGTGACGCCTCGCCGGGAGCCCCGTCGCCGGCCTCGAAGGCGGTGCTCCCCTTGGGGATGGCGATGCCGAAGAGGGGGCGCGTGGCATCGGGAACCAGCGTGCGGCGGGCGCGGTTCTCCACCCGCACGAGCTCCGCCACCTCCCATCCGCCCTCGCTCCCCGAGATCAGCACCACGTCGCGCCGCGTGACGCGCACTGAGTCGGCGGCGGCGGGCGAGCTGGTGGTGTCGTACACCTGGATCTCGTAGTTGCGGTCCCCCGCCCCGCCGTGCACCACCGGCCCGAAGTAGCGCACCCCGTTCGCGATCGCCGTGGCGAAGAAAACGGTGAACCCCGCCGAGTCCTGCACCGGCGGCAGCGGGATCGAGAACGCGCCGCCCGGGCCCGAGGTCACCTTCCCGACGGGGCCGCGCGTGTTGCGGGTGACGCGGTGCAGCTCCACCACGAGCCCCGGCTCCGGGGTCCCCGCGCGGGTCACGCGCCCGGCGATCACCTGCGCGTCGGCGGGCAGAGCGCAGGCGAAAAGCGCCAAAACGACAGCGAGGCGGCCGGCCTTGCGGCGCGCCGCCCCGCGGATGCGGTCGGAAAGGATCACGGGTTGAAGCGTCCCAGGTCTTCGGGGTTGAGCTTGCGCAGGTACTCCTTGAGCTCGTCCGGCGGAAGCTTCGGCGCGGGTGGCGCCATCGGATCCGGATCGTCGCCGTCCTCCGGCGGCACGCCCTCGACGACCGTGATGGTCGGCGACCCATCGAGCAGCTCATCGCCCGCGAACAGCTCCGCCCCCGTCCGCAGCGCGATGGCGATGGAGTCGGAGGGCCGAGCATCGACCGTGAACACCTCGTCGCCGCGCTGGATCACGAGCTCGGCGTAGTAGGTGTTCTCCTCCACGCGCGTGATCAGCACCCTCGTCAGCCGCGCGCCGAGCCCGGTGATGATGGAGGGGAAGAGGTCGTGCGTGAGCGGGCGCGAGAACTTCATCCCCGCCAACTCCATGGCGATGGCGCTCGCCTCCGCCGGCCCGATCCAGATGGGCAGCACGCGCTCCCCCTCCGCCTCCTGCAGGAGCACGACGGGCGCTTTGTTGGCCTGGTCGAGGCCGAGGGATTGGACGCGGAGCTTGATCATGAATACCGATAGTGCGTGAGTGCGTCAGTGCGTGAGTGCGTCGGGTGCGCTCCGATCCAAAGCGCACTTACGCACTAACGCACTCACGCACTTCTTTTCATCCGTTCGCCGCCGTGCGCAGATCCTCCACCCGATCCGTCCGCTCCCACGGGAAGAGCGTCACCGGCGTGCCGTTGCCGGCCTGCACCGAGGGGCGCCCGAAGTGGCCGTAGGCGGCGGTGGGGCGGTAGATGGCGCTGCGCAGGCCCAGCGACTCGATGATCCCCTTGGGGGTGAAGTCGAACACCTCCTGGAGCGCCTTCTCGATCGCCTCTTCGTCGACGGTGCCGGTGCCAAAGGTGTCCACGCGCACCGAGACCGGCTGCGCCACGCCGATGGCGTAGGCGAGCTGGATCTCGCAGCGGCGCGCCAGGCCGGCGGCAACCACGTGCTTGGCGGCGTAGCGCGCGGCGTACGCGGCCGAGCGGTCCACCTTGGTGGGGTCCTTGCCGCTGAACGCGCCGCCGCCGTGCCGGCCCATCCCGCCGTAGGTGTCCACGATGATCTTGCGGCCCGTGAGCCCCGCGTCGCCGTGCGGCCCGCCGATCACGAAGCGGCCGGTCGGGTTGATGTGGATCGTGCAGCGCTCCGGGTCGAAGAGATCGGTGGGAAGCATGGGGGTGATCACGTGCTCGATCACCGAGGCGCGGATCTCCTCGTTGCTCGCCTCAGGGTCGTGCTGCGTGCTCACCACGACCGTGTCGACGTGCACCGGCCGCCCGTCCTCGTACGCCACCGAGACCTGCGTCTTACCGTCGGGACGCAGCCACATCAGCTTCCCGTTCTTCCGCACCTCCGCCAGCCGCTCGGCCAGGCGGTGGGCGAGGAGGATGGGCGTGGGCATCAGCGCGTCGTTCTCGTCCGTCGCGTAGCCGAACATCATCCCCTGGTCGCCCGCGCCGCCGGTGTCCACCCCCTGCGCGATGTCCGGCGACTGGCGGTCGATCGTCGTCATCACCGCGCAGGTGTGCGCGTCGATCCCGTAGTTCGCGTCCGTGTAGCCGATCCCCTTCAGCGTGCCACGGACGATCCCCGGGATGTCCACGTACGTGTCGGTCGTGATCTCGCCCGCCACCACGGCCACGCCGGTGGTGACGAGCGTCTCGCAGGCCACGCGGCCGTTGGGATCCTTTTCCAGGATGGCGTCGAGCACCGCGTCCGAGATCTGGTCCGCGATCTTGTCCGGATGCCCTTCGGTGACGGACTCCGATGTGAAAAGCTGGCGATGGGCCACGATGGTTGCGCTGCTGTAGTGTGGAGCGTAGCCGGGGAGCCCCCGGGAAACGCGGGAAGATACCCCCTCCGGCCGGAGGCGACAAGCTCCGGCGCACGGCGCACTTGGAACGGGAGGGCCTCACACACAGACACAGAGGAAACGGAGAGAACAACAAGAACAGCGGCTCACGCGGAGGCGCGGAGACGCGGATGAGAGAGGACGGGTGCTGCGCAGATCATTCGTAGAGGGGAAGGCAACAATTCCACGATTGGGAATCAGGAGAATCTCAGCTGAGGTTAACGCTGAGGGTCATGCGCGGAAGCCTTTCGCCCGCGAGGCCGCGCATCCCACGCAGCCGATCGTTAGTGGCGTGTGCGAGCGAGAACCGTGCTGCGGCTGACCGCGTGTTAAACGTTAGATGGCTTGGCGGCGGCGGAGGTGATTTCTCCCGCTCAGGATGATTCCGCCTGCTGTACCGAGCTCATCGGGATGAATCGAAGCCAGCGCCCGATACGACTATTAGCCGCAGCCTGACGCTTTGGGTCGGCGCTTAAGTCGTCCGAGAAGCGCATCAGACCCTCAGCAAACGCGCCCACCATTGCAGTGAAGTACACAACCGTGGCTCGACTACCGACTGCCTGGCGGTGAGCGTCAAGTTTCGGAATAGAGTGAGGAGAGGTGGCGTACCAAAGTTCGCGGGCTCGTCCCTCGCGGCTCATTTTCGATTCGGCGGTACTCGAATGCACCATACTGCAACGGGCCGCGTAGAGATCTTCCGACGAGCAGCCCAGGCTCGATTGTGGATCCATGTATTGGTCTGCCCAATTGCAGAAGGCGGAGCGCGTTACATCCCCCGACGGAAGACTCGCCCACGCGACCGCGTCGATTGCTGAGTACAGCAGTATGAGAGCTTGGGTGTAGTGATTGGCGCGGATCAATGTCGTAAGTGCCTCAAGTGTCTGCATGCCGAATTCGTCGACCTCTCCCATATTCAACCAGAGCTGAGGAAATCCCTTGACTAGCATTTGTATCTCAATGCGCCAGGACCACAAGGTCAGAGTCCGGGCTCGGCGCGCAAGTCTGTCGGCCGT
The DNA here is from genome assembly GCA_036387335.1 of Longimicrobium sp. Classification (NCBI taxonomy): domain Bacteria; kingdom Pseudomonadati; phylum Gemmatimonadota; class Longimicrobiia; order Longimicrobiales; family Longimicrobiaceae; genus Longimicrobium; species Longimicrobium sp. The sequence continues at coordinate 25,254 of DASVTZ010000222.1, read as the reverse complement.
GAGGTGATTTCAGCAGCTCGTGCGAGAGCGGACGTGGGCCGCCAGCTCGCCTCGCGCACGAAGCTGAACGAGCTCGTCCATGAACGGCCGGCGTGCATCTGGATGCGCCCGCAAGATCGATTCGTACGTCCGGAGCGCGCCCTCCACGCCGGCTACGTGGACAGCCGCCCGGTCGCGGGCAATCCCCGGATTCTCGATGATGAACGCGCCACTGGAGAGGACCTGCTGCACGAAGATCTCAGGGCCATAGTTCTGGCGGGAACTCGCGAGCGGGTCGAGCACGCCGCTGCAAACCGTGATCGTGATGTCAGGCGCCTCCTCGAAGTAGCGCATGAGACGCTGACGAAGCTGTAGGGCACCCGCCTGCAGTGGATCGGCTTCCAGGCTGCGCACCTGTTCCACGATGCGCGATTTCTGCATGCCCGCACTCGCGGGTGAAGCGGGCGTCGTACTCGCCCTTTCCTGCCCGCCACTCGCGCACCCAGCGAGCACCAAGCTCACCACAAGCATTAGAATTATCCGCATCCGTCCGTCCTGGAATGAGGTGGTCACAACACACAGCGCGATCCGTTGACTCGGTTCAATCCGGCTTTCGCAATCCCAGGTGCCTAGAGCGAGGGTCCTCTAGGAGAGCCTCCGCCCCTCGTGGGATGTTCTGGTTGTCAGGGAGAAGTCCGCCGAGCGTCGGGTCTGGCCGCTGAGACTCATGCCCCTCTGAAATCATCTTAGCGACTTCCCGATTGAAGTGCTCGGGGTCGAGAATCTGCTGAATCGCGGAAACAAACTCTCGCTTCATCGCGATGAGCGCGTACCGGCGATCCGTAAAGCTTCCTGTTTGGCCGGTCGACAGTACGCGCTCTGCAGCGACGAGCGGATCGAGAGCTGAATGCCTGTAACCACGGTATGCGGCTGGCTTGTCGGTCCCATACTCATCTCGGCGGATGTTAGGCAGGAAGAATCGCCCCCGATCGATGAGCGATGAAACGCGGAAGCGGCAGATGAAGAGTCGCTCTGTAGCTGCGCCTTCGGACTTGTCCTCGCAGCAGTAGGTTGCCTCACTCAATACATCAATTGCCTCCGCCGCCCATTCGGTAAGGTCGCGCCGCCACTCCGCTGCCGTGCTGAATGCCGAGTGGCGCCTTTGAGCGGTCGCGAGCGCGTCAGCACGACGCCCGAGGATTAACGCAACGACCACGCTCGCGACCGCGGCAACTGCGCTCCCAATCGCCGCAAGCAGGTTGATTAGTGTCGCATTCATGTGCCAACGAAAGAACGGGGGCCCGGCTTAACTACACCGGAACCAAAGGGTCCTACCTCGGTCGGTAAGACCTTCTTCCGCCGAAAGCACGGTCGGCTCAGCATCCGCTGTAGCCGATTCTAGATAATCATGCTCAGGCGGCTGTCGCTAACCAGGCGTAAACTAGGTGCGAGTGCCTTTTGCCCCTCCCAACTTGCTGCTCTTCGTCGCGCCCTTGGCACCCGCGCGCTGAGCCCGGGCGGCGAAAGTGCCGGACTGAACCTTCCCTCCCCCGCGCTTTGCCTCGGCACTCTGAATGCGCGCGGCATCTTTTGGGGTCATCTTCTTCTCCGCCATCTCAAACTCTCCGTGTTAGGATGCACGTCAGCCTCGATCCAGCCAATCTTTCTGGCGCTTCGACACGGACGCGCATGTGTTGTGCCGGGAATTCCGAATAGGCTCCCCGCGAAACGGCTCAGCGATGAAGCACACGGGAGCCGCGAGAGGGGGATTCACCTGCGGCTGCCGAGCTTGCCTGAGGCATAGGCTCAGTCGCGTATGGCTGCTTGTAGAGTGCTTGGCCGCACGTCTCCTGCAGCAAATTTTGGCGGCCATGTCCAGCGAACCCTCCCGTCAGCGCACGTGGCGATCCGGCCGTCTGAGTGTTCAACAGCGGCAGCTAGGAGGACACCAGCCACCGCGGCTCAGCCCCGCGGGGTATCCAGGCGACTGAGGACGTCTCCAGTCGTACCTGCTTGGGCTTGTGGATCGGCGAGTCGATCCCCTCCACGATACCGCCGTGGAAAGCGGACAGCTGCAGAACCCGGAACGTGGCTGGCGCTACACGCGCTTCTCCCCGCACGGTGTCGATGATCACGAGGCTCTGGTTACGGTCGATCCGCCAGCGTGGCACGGCGAGAAAGCGAGAGTCCTCCGACCAGACCATCGATGGATTGCAGCCCTCGAGCTGGATTCCTGTCGAGAGCACCAGCCGCCCCCAGGTCGGCGCCCCTGGGAGAACTCATGACTGTCATCGAACCTTGCGGTCTTTGCACCGTCTGGGCTCTCGAGCACCGCGCGGTCTGCCCACGGGGAGATTTCCATGCGCTCCAATGTCCGAAGCCCTCTCGGGCTGGTTCATACTCGCCGAATATGTCGGCTGCAACGCGTGGACTGGGGGCGAGGAATGCATACTGCCTGCCCCGACGATACAGAGAACCTGTTTTAAGGCTTTCTCTCTGGTCCTCAGTGGCACCCCTGCTCCACGCCCCAGCCGGTCTCCACAGGGCGGAACCGCCAGACGCGTCCGTTCCACGTGACCAGCCCGTTCTGCAGCACCAGCTCGTCGACGCCGTCGCCGTCCGCGTCGGTGGTGCCGACCATCCGCTCGGCACCGGGCAGGTTGGCCAGTACGGTTCCGCTGTCCGAGACGATCTGGCGGGAGTACAGGCTCTTCTCGGGCACGGCTCCCGCCGGGTCGTCGATCACCTCCAGGTCGAACGTCGCGTAGTGCAGCACCGTCCCGTTGGGACCGCGGAACTGAAGGATGCGTCGCTGCGAGTGCTGCGCGGCGGCGCGGAGCTGTTCCGGAGTTGCCCTGCCGCGGGTCCGCTCGAGCCACACGGCGTGCGCCCGCTGCCACTCCGGCTGGTAGGCGTGTACGAGCGAAAGGGGCGACGCCTCCACCCGGCGCGTACCCGCGGCCCGCCGCAGCGCCACCCCCTCGGTACCTCTGAGCAGGCGCCGAAGCTCGGCGATGGTGGTGTCCGGCGCCCCCAGCAGGTACGTCCACCCGGTCCGCACGCACACACCACCGATGAAGGTCTGGCGCGCGGGCACCCGGGCGAGCACCGGAATCCGCATCGCCCTTCCGCCCACGAACGCCGTCACCGTGTCGCCCGCGGCAGCCATGGGCGCAACCACGCCACGCCCGCGGCGGAGCGGCTGAACCCCGAGGAGCTCCGTCCGCCCCGCGCCTCGGCCGTTCTGCAGCCAGACGCGCATCATGGTCAGCCCGCCCGCCGCGCCAGTCGTTCGTGGCTCCGCGATCGGGCGGGCGGGAATGAACGAGCTCGCAGCAAGTGCTTCACGCAGCCGCTGGTCGGGAGCGGAAGGCTGCCCGGCCGCGTCTGGCGCAGTCGCGAGCGACAAAAGGGCGCAGAGGCCGAACGATGCGCTGCGCAGCCGGGCGTTGCGGCGTTCCATGGTTCGGGGAGTCATCGAGGGACAAGTCTCTTCGGGAGGAGAGTGCGTTGGGCGGCTCAGCAGAGTGCGGAGATCATCCTCCAGCCCAACACTGATCGCCGCCGAACGACACAAGGGTCAGGAGTTTGAGGCGATGCCGCAAGACTTTCGTCCGCTCCCGAGCACGCCCGGCCAAAGTCCCACGCCCACCACGACGCAACCATTCTGCCCTGGTATGACACTCAGTTCACATCGGTACCACGACGACAACCCGCGGCCACGCCGCACCCGATGCCACCCGATCGGTTCATCTTCGGAGAATCCATGGCATACCGATCCGGCAGACCGCTGTTACGCCCGCTTTTCGCCCTCCTGATGATGTGCGCCACCGTCTCGGCGCAGCCGGCACTCGCCCAGGGTCCGTCTGCCTCCACCACCCTTGACGCGGTCGAGCGCCGGGCGGTGGTAGACCAGATCGCGCGGCTTCTCGATGAGCACTACGTATTCCCCGACGTAGGCGTGAGAAGCGGAGCGCATCTTAGAGCGAGGCTCGCAGCCGGCGCGTTCGACGCCATGGTCGATCCACAGATCTATGCCGACGCGCTGACGAGCGAGCTTCAGAGCGTCAACCACGACAAGCACATGCGCGTCCGCCTGCGGCCGCCCCGCGATGCGAGCCAGGCCGAGGCCGATCCCGGTGCCGCGGTGTCTCGGCAGCTACGGGAGATGCAGGGCCGCAACTTCGGCTTCGAGCGCGTCGAGCATCTCGAAGGCAACGTCGGCTATCTGGACCTGCGCTACTTCGCCCCGCCCGAGCTGGCGCGCGGAATGGCAACCGCGACGATGCAGCTCCTGTCCAACTCGGATGCCATCATCATCGACCTCCGGCGGAACGACGGCGGCAGCCCGGAGCTGGTGCAATTGCTCTGCAGCTACTTCTTCGACACGCGCACGCATCTGAACAGCCTCTACTGGCGAAGGGGCGACCGCACGCAGGAGTTCTGGACCCTCGACGACCTCTCCGGGAGGCGGATGCCGCGCGTTCCGCTCTTCGTCCTCACGAGCAGCGGGACGTTCTCGGGAGCGGAGGAGTTCAGCTACAACATGCAGACGCGCCACCGCGCCACGCTCATCGGCGAGACGACGGGCGGCGGCGCCAATCCGGGCGATGAGATGCCGGTGAACGACCGCTTCGCGATCTTCGTTCCCACCGGGCGCGCCATCAATCCCGTCACCGGAACGAGCTGGGAAGGTGTCGGCGTGAAGCCCGATGTGGCGGTGGATGCATCGGCGGCGCTCGACAGCGCCCTGGTGAGGGCCCGCGCCGCAGCGCGCGCGTACGCCAGCGCCGAGATCGCCCGCGAAACCACCGCCCGCGAACTCCTGGCGCGCCGGCTTGCCGAGGCGAGAACGCTGATCGGGCGCCAGCAGCTCCCGGCAGCCGAGAAGATGGCCGGCGAGGCGCTCTCGACATCCCTCGCCGAAAATGCCGTCGACGAAAGGATCATCAACCTGCTGGGCTACCGCGAGTTGCGGGCGGGAGAGAAGGTGCTCGCGATCGCGATCTTCAAAGCCAACGTCGCGGCGTTTCCAACCTCCGCCAACACGCACGACAGCCTCGGCGAGGCGTACACGGAGAACGGCGACCGTGAGCTCGCGACCCAGAGCTATCGCCGATCACTCGAGTTCGACCCCGGCAACGCAAACGCGCGCGCGATGCTGGAGAGGCTGGGGAGCCGCTAGCCGAACGCTGTCGGCCCTCCGGCGCTGGACTCGGGCCGGAGGGCCGACAGCAACGGCCAGCCGCACCGCGTAGAATCACTCTAGGTGCGGCAGATCCGAGTGTGCAAGCAGGACGCGAACGCCTCGTGAAGCGCCGGGAGTCCGTGCGATCAACCCGAGTTCCGCCAACTTCACCACCATCTGGTGCACAGTCGGTGCGCTGACTTTGAAGTAGCGCTGCATATCGACCTCAGCGGGCGGCTGGCCGTTGATCTTCGTGTAGTAGTAGATGAAGGCCAGGTACTGGCCCTGCTTCGGCGTGAACGACACTCCCATTTGACACACCACTCTTATGAAAGCCGAAATAACCGCCAAACGATGCTATGGGCAGGATGCGTCGCCACGCTCAGGACCTCGTGCAGGCGAAAGCATGAGACGGCCCCGCATCCCTGCCGCCGATCGTGAGACGCAAGTCGCCAAAAGAACCGCGTGAACTACCAAGCCTTCGCAAAATTCACACGCTTCGCTGATACGGCCGCAGACCCGGTTTAGTCTTCTACCCCTTGCCTAACATCGCGTCGGGGTTGTCCTGAAGCATGTGGAAGTCAACATACCTGTAGAGGATGATCGGCTCCCTCGTTGCGTCTTTGAAGATGAGCCGGCAACACGCCATGAACGTGCCCCACGCGTGGGTGCGGACGCCGATCACACTCCCCGTATTCGGGATCGTGAAAATCTCGTTACCCCAGGAGTCGCCAAAGTAGAACTCTGCCTTCGCGATCTCCTCGAATCGACGGCGAGGAGGCCCATCTGCGCCCTTCTGATGGCGGACGATGAAGAGGAAGATGTCGTACTCCTGACTTGCCAAGGTCGATGGCTGGTAAACGTGAACCAGCATGTAGCCGTCAATACGCTTGTACTCGTTTGATCTCTCTTGCCGCCAGTCGGCCAGTTCCGTTGGCTTGCCAATGCGTTTTGTGGTTTCCGCAGCCTTCGGGCTTACGTCGGAGAGCCTCTCTAATTCCTTTGTGATTGCGCCGAGCTTGAAGCCGCTTGGGCCGGCCTCGAGAGATGAACCACTTTTGATTCGCTCCGCGATCGCGTGAAGGATAGTCGAGCAAGTACCTCGGAAGTAGAAGACGAGGCTGAGGACAAAGATTGGCCAGACGAGTGTCTGAAGCAGCGGGATCCACTCTTCCATAGAAACCTCATTTGGTTCAATTCCCGAGTTCAGGCGCGGCCGATGGACGATCCTTGTCTCAGAACAACGCTTGGCCGCACGTCGCCTCCAACGTAGTTCGGCGGCGGAGTGACGCATCCACCGCTACTTACCGGCCGCCCAAGTAGCAGTCGAACATAAGATACAGCCGCGCTTCAGGTCTTCCTCGCTGGAGCGGTAGATCCGCCCGACCTCGTCTCGAGCAGCAACGCACATGAGGCGCTCGCCCTCCGAGTACTTGCGAAGCTGCTCTGGGTCGACTGCAAGAGTAAAGCTACGAGCTGGAATCGGCTCGCGGTCCACGGCGAGCGTGTACTGCACCAGGTCGGTGGTGCCCACCGAGAAGAAGTCCATCGCATGTGACCACACGCCGAGTCCAGCGCGCACCACCGGCTGCCTCCCACTGCTGACCGCCGAGCCGAACGAACCGCCCGCCTCAGGACGAGCCGGGCTTCTGGTGCCAGCCCGTCGCGGCACAGCGGAGGCAACCGGTCGAGTACGGCTCGCCGGGCTCGCGGGTCCACCCACGTCCGTCGCAGCGCTGGCACTTCACGATATCGGGGGGCGGATCGGGGATGAGCTCCCTCAGCTCCGGGTGGAGTTGGGCGCCGTGCACGAAGGCGCTGTACAGGGTGTGCGGGTCAGTCTCCGGCTCGCCGTCCTGTCGAAACGACTCGTGGTCGATGCAGAAGACCACCCCGTCCGGGCGGAGGGCCCAGAGATAGATGCTGTTGGAGTGCAGCGGCAGGACGTTCCACTCGCGGCAGAGCCGCTGCAGTCCCAGACCGCTGGGCGGCGGAGCGAGGGCGTCGATCAGCGACTGGATGCGGGCGCTCAGCGCGGGCGAGGGGATCCTCGCGGTCGGCGCGGGCCGCGGCTCCTCCGCCGCAACACGAGTGCGCACCGGGTCGCGAGCGATGGGGGGCGCAGGCCTCGCTGGGGGCGCGGGCGGCGCAGGCCTCGCAGGGCTCGCGGGCGACGCAGGCCTCGCGGGGGGCGCGGGCTTCGCGAGGGGTGGCGGCGTGGGAGCCACGACCGGCGGCGGCGGCGGGGGGGCCGCCGGAGGCTCCACGCGCAGCGACAACCGGATCCCCGAGTCGATAAGCACCGAGTCGCCGGCGATCACCGCGAGGAGCTCGGTTCCCGGTTCCATCCGAGCCATCATGGCTCCCTCCTTCTCCTCGGGATGCAGCACGACCGTGTCCCCCCGCTGCGACCAGCGACCCTGCGCGTCGCCTCCCGTCGCCGCCATGTAGCAGGTCCAGTACTCGCTGTACCAGAACCGCCCGTCGTCGTCCAGCTTCAGGCTGTGTTCGATGTCCCACTCGGCGTGCCCCGGCAGTTTCTCCTCGTAGATGCGCATCCCGTCCCATCGGTGAAGGGTGGCTCCTCGATCACACGGGTTCGATGGCGAACGATGTCCTCTACGGCGCCGCGTCTGCGACCCCGGGGCCCCGGAGCCACGCCGCCGCGCTCTCCGGGTCGCGGAACAGCTCCACGGGCGAATCGGGACCGGCCGCGAACCCGGGGTGGCTCCGCACCTTCTCGTACGCCTCCGCGTCCGGCGCGACGATGGCCATGCGCCAGATCCCGTACGTGATCTGGAGTTGGCGAACGAGCACCGCGATGTGCAGCCATTCCTCCGCGCTGACGGCGAACGTGCTTCCTCGCGTGTCCACCAGGCGCGGCGCCTGATTCAGCCCCTGGCCGGCGACCTCCTTCAGGTGCGCGGCCAACTCCGCGCTCCGCACCTCGCCCGAGATGCGAACGTGCAGCCATCCGGTTTCCGGATCGGCGTGGGTCGTGATGCTCATCGGAACGCGGGCCTCCGGCGCCAAGGTGGCTCCCACCGCCCGCCGGAGCCCTGCGGCACAGCGGACGCGACGATGATCATCCGCCGCCGGATGGAAAGCGAAAGAGGGGAGCAGCCCGCGCTCATCACTCGTCCGCCAGCACCTGGGCCATCGGGGCTTCGGACGCCGCGGGGTGGGGCTCGATCCACCCCACGATGCCGCCGTGGTTCACCAGCGTCCAGCCGTTCGCCGCCGTCTCCAGCACTTCGACGTCTCGGAGGGCGGGCGCGATGCTGACGACGGGGGCGGCCGCGTCGGCGGCGGCGCGGATGGGGAGGCGGCCGGACACCCCGCGAAGAGCGTGCGTGTCCACGGACGCTCCGGCGGTCAGGCGTCCGCGCGGCATGGGCGCGGCGTCTTCGCGCGTCCAGCGGCAGACGGCGAGCACGTGGCCGTCCATCGGCACGTCCACCTCGGCCGTCTTCACGTTCGTGCGGTCGATCAGCGCACCGCCCAGGTCCCACGCCTCGAAGCGGGCGCCGCCCACCCGGGCTGGCACCGAGAGCCGCACGGTGGCGCCGGCCGGGTACACGCGCACCGTCTGGCCCAGCCCGGCGCCGCGGTCGTCCAGGTCCGCCGGCGCGCAGGAGACGATGGCGCCCGGCACCGCGCCGGCGTGACGCACCGTCAGCATGCGCTGGTGGCCGGGAGCGGGGGTGCCGTCGCAATTGAAGCGGAAGTAGAGCCCGGTCAACCGCGGGCGCCGCGACGCCGGCAGCTCCGGCGAGATCGAGACGCGCACCTCCAGGTCGGACCACACCGGCGGGAGCGCCACCTTCTGGCGAACCGCGCCGGCGTCTTTCCCCAGCACCAGGTCGAGCATGTCCTTCGAGGCCTGGCTGGGATCGGCGGGCACGATCTCGCCCGAGGCCATCCGCGTCCAGCTCCACTCGCTGGGCAGGTCGCTGTAGACGGCGTACAGGCGCTCGCCGCGGCGCAGCGTGCCGGCAGACGCGGGCGCCACCGTCACCTTGAGGTTGTGCGTGTCGGAGAGCTGCGGGCCGTGGGGGTCGATCTCCAGCGTCTTCAGCTCCACCTTGCTGAGTCGCGCCATGTGGATGTCGTTGAACAACAGCCCGCACGCCGGCGGGTCCAGCGTCACGCGGCCGCCCGAGTTCAGCGCGGCCAGCAGCTCGGGCGTCTGCGCCGTGCTCAGGCCGTACTGCAGGGTGTCGGTGCTCTCGCGGAACTCCAGCAGCTCCAGCAGCCCGGCACGCACGGTGTCCAGGTTCTTTTCGAACGCCGGCCGCAGGGCCTTCACCGCCGCCGCCAACGAGCCCGCGTCGTACCCCGCGGCGGGCTGCACCAGCGTGGCGATCTTGGCGGTGACGGCGGCCAGGTTCCAGTCGACGTCGATCGGCTCCAGCACCGTGGTCTCGTACGAGCGGACCATCAGGTACAGGTAGCGGAGAAGGGTGAGGCGCGAACGCTGCGCCATCTCGCGTACGAAGCCGGTGGCCGCGGGGTCGAGCCGGCCCACCGCGCGGGCGCGCTCCTGCTGCATCCCGAACACCGCCGCCGCGTTCGACGACACGCGCGCGTACCCCTCGGCCAGCGCCTGCAGACCGGCGGCGATGTCGCCGAAGATGGCGGCCTTGCGCCCGTTCACGTCGCGGATCTTGCGCGTCAGCGCCTGCCACTCGGGGCTCTGCGCCTCCAGCCGCTGCAGCTCTGCCTCCACCTCTTCGGCGGGCACCTGCAGCTCCTTCATCGCCTTCCCCGCCTGCGAGATGCTGGGGCCGAGCCCCTTCCCGACCTGGGCCCAGCGCTTCGCCGCCTCCTTCGCCTCGGGTGTGGTCCTGGCCTCCGCCTCCTCGCCGTCGTCCTTCTCCTTCTTCGCCTTCTTCTTCGCCTCCTCGGCCTTCCTGGCGGCGGCGTTCGCCTTCTCGATCACTCCGCCGATCTTCGACACGGTGTCGGGGAGCCTGGTGCCGTCGTCGTCGCCCACCAGCTCGGCGGCGGCGGAGGCAAGGCTGCCCAGGGTGCCCAGCACCGGCTGCCCCACCGGCACCAGCTGGCAGATCGCCGCGGCCATGCGGATCCCGAAGCGGATGCGGGCCTTTGCTTCCAGGTCGTTCTGCGCCCGCGCCTCGAGCGTCGAGCGGAGGCGCCCGAGCTCGCTGGAGAGCCCGTTCAGCTCCTTCTGAGCGCCGTCGGCCCGCCGCAGCCCGTCGGCCACGCGCGCCTCGGCCGCCACGATGCGGTCGGCCGCCGCGCGCGACTCGGCGTTCAGCGTCGTGATGGCGTCGCCCAGCGCGGCGGCGGCCTCCTTCGCGTCGTGCTCCTGCGCGGCGATCCAGTGGGCCAGCATCAGGGTGCGCAGGGCGCGGCCGGTTTCTTCGTCGTAGAGCCTGAACGCGCTCTGCAGCGACAGCCTCGGGGTGAAGCCGGCGCCGTTGCCGAAGTAGTCGAGGTTGGCGTGCAGCCGCTGCAGCATCGACGCCACCTCGCCCTGCGCGCCGCTCCACTGCGCCTCGGTGCCGTCGCCCCACGCGCCGGTGCCGGCGGGCGGGTCGTGCGCCAGCGCGGCGTCGTAGGCGGACAGGAAGGCGAGCAGCTCGTCGCGGGCGTTGGCCAGAAAGAGCTCGCGCGCGTACTCCAGCGCCGGCTGCAGAGCAAGTGGGTGGAGCCACGCGTTGGGCGCGGCGAGCACGGTGGGCTGGGGCGTGGCGCCGGCCACGGCGTGCGAGGGCGGGGCCGGCGCGTCTTTCCCCGCCGTCGAGGTGTGCTCGGCCGTCTTTTCCAGGTCGTACCCGGCGTTGTCCGTGCCGGTGACGTCGTGCCGCAGCTTGAGCGCGTACTTCGCCGCGGGCGACGGGCTGCCCGCGCTCCCGCCGCGGTAGTCGCGCTCGCGGGCGCCGGGCTGGCCGCCACCGTTGCGGAACAGGCGCGCGGCCTCGGCCAGGTTGGTGGTCAGCGCGCCCCCGTTGCCGCCGCCGCCCGGCGCGCCCGGCGCCACGGCGTCGGTCCCGTTCCCCGGGAACGCATCCTGTCCCCGCTTGCCGCCTTTCAGCTTCGCGCCCCAGTACCAGCCGAAGTCGATGTAGACGGCCGGGGGCGAGAACGAGACGTCGGCCTTGCTGGTGACGGTTCCCCAGAGCTCCTTGTCCTGCAGCGTGAAGTGCTCGCGGGTGCTGGACCACGGGCTGGCGCCGTCGCTCCCATCGAGCCCCGCGCCCGCGTCCTGCCCGGCCCCGCCCTCGGCCACCAGCCGCGGCCCGGGTGGGGCGGGCCCGGCCATCTCGCCGGCGAACAGGCGGATGCTCCCCGCGTGGCGCCCGGCCGCTCCGCTGGCGCCGGGGGTGCTTCCGCTCGCGCCCTGCGCCTTCTTGACCGACCAGCGCAGCGGCGAAGTGTCGATGGCCGCGTCGTCCGTCGCCCAGATCACGCGCCGCGCGAAGACCGACACCGCCGCCTCGGGGAGCGAGAAGGCGCCGCGCACCTCGAGGGTGTCGCAGCAGACCAGGAGCTCGCGCGTGGCCACGCGCGGGCGAAGCGGGTCCAGAAGCTGATTGCGGTCCACGTGCAGCGCCTCCCACAGGCCGTTCGGCTGTCCGGGCGCCAGCACGATGTGCACGCCCGTTACGGTGTGGCTCTCCGACTCGTCGGCGTGCTTCGTGGTGAACCGCTGGATGTAGAGCGTGCTCGCCGCCTCGGGCTTCCGTGGGTGCGACTGGAGATACTTCCGCTGCGGGCTGACGCCGGAGAGGTCGGGGAGGTCTGGGGTGCTCACGGGTGGCTCCTGATGGATGGGCCTTGGGTGGGTGGAGTGGAAGATGGGGCGGAGGAACGACGGGAAGATCCGGCAGTGGGGTGCGCGAGGCCGATTCACCACGCGGCTGTCGCCGGTCGGCGGGCATGACTTCCGGCGCTCCCGCTCGTCCTGTCGTGCGCGTCCAGTATGTGGGCGTGGAGGTACGGCAGGCAACAACGGCGGGGTAAAGCGGTAGGATCATCGCCCATCGGCACGTTCGATGACCTGGTGCGGCGATGGATTACCCGGTTCAGCTTCAGAGCGCCGTCACCCGGACCTGCGTTCAGTCGAGGCGGAGGATCCACCCTTCGGCGCCTCTCCGCCCCCCGGGGCGGGAACGCGATCCTCACCGACAATCGAGAAGCCGTAGCGCTCCAGCACGCGGAGCGACCCGCCGTTCGACTTGGCGAGGTGGCACGGAGCGGTCGCAGAGGGATGTCACGCAGAAAGGTGGTGAGCGCGGCGGTCGCCACCCTCCGGCCCCAGAAATCCCGCCCGATGGCCAGCGCGCAAGACTTCCGTTCGACCGAAAGAATGCCCGGCCCCGCATCTGCTGCAGCCGATTGTTAGGCCGCACCCGCAAGGCTGTCCGTTGAGTTACTGCCTTGTATAGGAGCTCGGCCACTGATGATTCCGAATGTTTCTGACCAAGCTCCAGCACGCTCCTTGGCGCTCCAGCATGTCGACTGCCCCCAAGGGTCCTCGAACAACTCCTAGTCCGTTCGGCAACGTAAGCACAAGTGGGCCCCCGTCGCTGTACGAAATCGTTGCAGCATAAGTATGCAGGTATCTATTCCCAATGGGCTGGAAACTCACTGCCGTGACGCCTACCACTCGATCAGCGGCATCACATCCAGTCACCGGGCTCGAGCTGGCAAACACCTGTGGACCACCACACTGTTGATCAATGGTGACGTATTCCAGATTGGACCAAGCAACTGTGACGAGCCGCCCATTACAGCCTTCACGAATAGTTACGACAGAATTCGTGATTGCCGTAATGGTGCCGTAGATCTTCTTGTCTCGCTGAACGATGCTGTCTGCATGAGCGATCCGGGGTTGAGCGATGACCAACACCGCGAGCAACCCACTAATCCGGCGGAGATGTGCGAAGCTCATGAACGTCTCCTTGAGGAAGGTGAACAACGATTGGAACGGACGCGGACGCACTCTGGGTGATAGGCCTAAAAACTACGACTTCTCCAGATGATGAGATTAAGTGGCGAAAGCGCCGGTATGTAGGGTCGCACGCGTGTGATTCCAAAAGACTGACGCACTCGATTGTTGCGAGACGAGACTTTCCTTCCGTCATGTCAATGCGGGCCTGTTGAAATCCTGCAATTCGGCTAAGGGGATATGCACAGCAAACCAAGAGAAAAAGAACGATGTATGCGCTAATCAGCGCACCTGATCTTCCCGTTCTTTCAATCAACAGATCAAGCAGTAGTATCCAGACAACGGCAATGATGTATAAGCCAAGTAGATACCATGCCTCAATGAGAGTAGCCAAGCCACGATAGAGGATGTGTGATGCCGGAAAGGCAAGCAACTGATACTTGACCCCGAACCGGGTGTAATACGCCTCCGTCGAAACGGTCCCGACGAAGAATACTAGTAGGCCGAGCAGCACAAGCTGATTCCGGAGAATCTCCGGATCGAATGTTTGCTCGTCAGATGGCTCTCCCGGAGTCTGGGAGGCGCGTCCCATAGTGCGGCTAGAGTTTCGTCGTTGCCGAGCCATATTCAGACATTGCCAGGATACAATTGCCTGCACGATTGATTAGCGGCTTACGAACCCAGGGAGTAGGGCTGCGGGGTTGGCAACAAGCCTTCCGTCGGTAAACCTTTGCTTCCCTACAGTCGATTGTTAGTCCACAATTGAGCCGGAGTCAAGCGGCTCGACACCACAGGTCTACGACTCCGGGCTGACGGAGTCTACATGTTCATCGAGTAGACGAAGAGCCGCTAGTGGGAGGTGCCGCAACCCCATCGATGAGATGGTGTGCCTCACGGTGTACCGGTAGGGGCACGCAAGGTGGTGCGGCGGCTCGCCGCCTGAGACGGACCAGGATGAAAACACACGGTAGCCGCGGGAGAGATCACCTGCGGCTGCCGCGATGCTCGTCCAGCGGCCTAACACCTGAGTTAAGCCGCGCCGCGAAGCAGCGTCGGCTTGGACGAATGTTAGGCGCCTGCTACGCCGGTCGCGCCGCGCCGGAACCTGCCCAGCGGCCTAACATCGAGTCCAGCCGCGTGGGGCTGTCCTGAACCCTCAGATTGCACCTTCATCAACGCCCCACGTCGGCTGCAACGCTTGATTCGGCGGCGGGGCCAGTCAGGACTGCGTGCCAGATCAGCCCCGTCGTCTGTCGAGTCGTCCACGAAAACGGGCGAACAGCTGCGTCTCCGCCTCCTTGGCATCGTCCTCACTGGCCTCTCTGCCTCTCTGCGACAGTAGGAGGTGAGCGGGCCATTCTCCCGAATCTCATAACGGAGACCAAGAATCACAGGCTCGTCGTTCTGTCTGGTGGTTGACTCGCCGTTGAGACCCTTCGCAGTGGAACCCTCCCGTTGCCAGAGCGTCTGCGTGAGAGATCGACCGACCCGAACGGACTCGCCATTGCGATCCACGATTACGTACACCTAAATGGGGGGGATAGAAGGCAGGCCTGCTCCCCCGTCGTGACGTAGCGCCCGTCTGAGAGACTCATGCGCAGCCCAGGTTGGAATCCGAGCTCCGCAAGCTGCCCGACTATGCTCGGCACGTTGAACCCCCGCTGAAGTCTCCCGAGGCCAGCCGCCGAACGCCCAAATTCAGCTGCAAAGCGGCCCATTTTGAGCCCGTGGATCACAGAGAAAACAGGCTGCTTGTCAGCTGCGACGCCTCGTTAAGTTGCAACTGGCCGCCAACGTGCTGCCTATTGCATGGTCCAGCGCTACGGCTCGTAATCTACGGCATTCTGGAGCACTTCTTCTTCCAAGCGCTTCAGCCTGGGCCGAAGCGGACCCCGGTTCGCCCAATGTCTGTCATCATATAGTGTCACGATCGCTCCTGTATCAGCATCAGTCCCAACGTCAGCGGCAGCGAGCGCATCTTCTACAGCCTGGTTCACGCTAACGTTGTTCTCGTCCCACATCACGACGTCACATTCCTTGTTGAACTCAGGGAATGCACCGAATGCACGTCGGGTGATGTTCGAGCTGCCGATGACTGCTACAACCGGATCAGGGCCTTGTCTCGCAACGAACACCTTGGCATGCCATCTCATGCCGCGGACGCGTTTCGGCGTAACCGTCACGCACGGGCATGGGTTCACAGCCCGTAGGTCCGCGATGAATTGTGCAAACTGAGGTGCCCAACTGTACGAGTAAATCCCGAGCGGAGTAAGGGTGATGGGTGAGCAGCCCCGGTAAGCCTGCAAGTCAAAATCCGCGCCTGCCCGGAAGGTGTGATCCGCTTGGAAGAACCCGCTGCAAAGAAGCGCGCTATCCACGGCGGGTAGACGGAGCGTGTTGAGAATGGCTGCGCGGAACTTGTTCCCTGCAGCCTTCCTGAGGAAGATCGCTATGCGCCTCATGTAGGTATGATCTGTAAGTAGTCTGGATTGTCGACCTAACGATCAAGCTCAGGCGCGTGCGGCTTGATGATTCTTGCCTCAGAAACAATGCCGAGCCGCACGTCCCTGCAACGGCTCGTT
The DNA here is from genome assembly GCA_036387335.1 of Longimicrobium sp. NCBI lineage: Bacteria > Pseudomonadati > Gemmatimonadota > Longimicrobiia > Longimicrobiales > Longimicrobiaceae > Longimicrobium > Longimicrobium sp. Next base: position 9,587 of record DASVTZ010000222.1, on the reverse strand, counting down.
CGGCCGGCGCGGATCTCTAGCCACGGTACTCAGCCAAACCGCCGGATCCGAGTCTCCCGGGCGGCCACACCCACCGCGTCACGCTCGGCTTTCTTGATGATTCGCTAGCTGGATACGAAGCGATCTGAACCAGTAGGAGGCCGAGCTCGCCGGTCCGGGCTTTCGCTACCAATACGGGAAGCGCGGAGCGTAGTGCGTGCTTCATCGAGGGTGAGCCCGACCTCAGCCATGCGGTTCGTGTCGGGTGAGCGGCCGAACGGAGAGGGTCCAGGGGTGCATAGCGCCAATGCCACTTAGCGCGCATTCCCTGGAACCCGAGGTTAGGCCGTGATCCCGGCCTCGCCCTTGGGCTCACTTTACCTGAAGTCCTCGGATGTACGACTTGATTCCGTGTGGTTCCTTCACTTGCCAACTGGTTTCCTCGTAGAGAAGCACATCATCCCGTGTGATTCGGTAGTGCTTTCCTACATGGCGGTACCGAAAACTTGCGGACGGGTTTCCTAATCTCGGAACGGGATCGTCATCTCGTACCACGCTGAGAATGAGGTCCCCGTACGCCTCCTTATATGCCTGGTAAGGATCGAACTTCTCCCTCGGGAACTGACGCAACGGTTCAGTGGAGAGAGCATATGGCGCGGCGAAAAGGATGATATTCGACACGCGGAAACGAGATGTTTTGGCTTGCAGATTCGGTATCGCAGGGACAGTGGAGCCCACCTCGTTCTCGAAGCGTACGCCTTCAACAATTGGAGCTGCAAGGATCGCTAGTGCGGCACCGAGGCTGTGCCCCACGAGACGGACGGAGATCGGGCCTGTCTCCGGGAACCCCCACTCCTTTAAGAGATCGGGAAGTATCCGTGAGTAGAAACCGTCTGCGATAAGGTTGAGTTGACCCCGCCTGAACCCCCCATGTCCCGGAGGAACGTAGAAGGTCCCGTTGCCAGGCACGTCTACGTAACGAGTAATCTTCACGTTCTGGAGCCAATCGAACCACGTTTCTGTACCTACAAACACCAGCGTGACTCGTGATTGGTTTGCTTCGCCGAGGACGAAGACCCTCGGGTAATGTTCCCGCAACAGGTCCCGGGAGGCGAAGTAGGCGGCGTCGTATCCGAGGGTCCTAAACGCACCGAGTGCGGAGTCAACATCAAGATATGCAAGATCCGCTAGCTGTGCCCCGTGCAGCAGTACTCCGCGCTCTGCTGAGGAGGGTACAAAGCTAGTGTACGGGGCACTATTCGAGCTGTCGGGGGAGGTGAGCTTGACGGACCTTGGCTCTGCAACCGGAGCTCCGCGTATCAGGGCCGGGGTGCACCCGGTCACGACAGCTGTTATAGAAAGGAGGAGGACGGCGGCAGCATTAAGAAGTGAGTTCATGAGGGATCCAAGGATGGGGAATGGCGGTATCGGCTAAATAACATATCGCGCCTCGTTGTAGGCCAGCTACCCAACCCACAAGCGAACTAACGATGGATGTCTAGACTGGTAGAGCCGACGTGCACGACCGAACGACCAAGTTCACGCGCGTGCGGCCTCGCTACACACCCGGACGCGGCGACAAGCGATCCAGTCACCGGGCGTGAACTCACCGCACATCTCCTGCAGCGTGCTGGTGAGGCGGGATGTCCCCAAGTGAGCCAATCACGGGCGCATACTGGTGTCGATAGTCTGTCGTACTCGCGCGCGCTCGGCGTCCTCAACCACGCCACCACTCAGAGTTCCGGGAAATTGTAATACCCAAATTCGTCCTCCTCCGGTTTCAATTGGCGTGGATTCAGAAAGCGCGTTCGACTTTGCAATGTCAGCGAATCCTTCTGCGGACTGAGGACGAACGTAGGCTCCGTTGAGGTGGGGCCACATTCTAACCCAGCGGCTCGGCTGTGCGGAAATGAGGGCGCGAAGCTGAGATGCGCTCGGGCTGTTCTCCGGTACCAGTCCGACCTCTTGCACCTGTCCGCCCGAAAGCACATACAGCCTTACTCCGCGACTGGTGTTCCGCCGGTCAAAAACGACCCCAGCAACGCTATCCCAGTGCACGAGGCGGTAAGCTGAAGTACCACCTGTCTGAGAATATTCAATCCAACGCTGTTGTGAATAGGAGTGTTCGACGTGACCAATGAAAAGCAGGAAGCAGATCATGAGGACGCGCATACACCTACCTCCGCAGGAAGGAGAGGAAACAGCTGGATAATAGAAAAGGTAGATGGCAGGCGCGCAAGCGACAAGACATTTGTTATGGCTTTGCGGGAGTGCCCCAGCCCGAGAGTGCGAGTGGGCACATAGCCGTGAGCGGTGCCCAACACCGAGTTCAACGGCGCCGAGCTGCGCCGCTACCTAGCATCACAGGGTCGCTCTCGCTCGGCGCCGGTTGCAGCACTTGGTTTGGCGTGCGTGGGAGTATCGGTGTAAGCTGCTGCTCAATCCGCTGCATTGTGGCCCAAGCGTCTTGGCGCATTGCTACCGCGCCGTTGTGAAAGAGTTCAGCGGTCGTTTGCGCCTGATCGAGGACCCGCCGTATGTTCACCGAGTGAACTACGCCTGCAATTCTCTGCTCCTCCGCATTGCTTAGTTCATGCTGCAGCCTATGAACTTCGTTGGTCGTTTTCCGTAGAGCATCTACGTTCGTCCCGAAATTGGTTAGCTGCCGCTCAAGATCCATGAACTCAGCGATGATCTGTGGTGAGATTTGCCCCGCTTCGACGATAAGAGAGCGCGTCCACTCATGAAGCTGAGGGGCCGCCTTCGCCACATTTCCAACTGATATCTCAGAGTACTGGTCACTCGGCTCCCCTAAGAGGAGCTGGATACGTCGGAGATCTGCGGCTAATGCAGCAGCAATGCCCCGCAGTCGGTCGGAACGCTGGCGTCTCTCCTGTGCTCTCGCAGCCGCATAGCCGGCAACAGCTCCGAGAATGGTCGAGACTATCGGGGACAACCAATCGGCAATATTTCCCCAGTTCATGCAAGCGAGAAGTGGAAGTCGCGAGTGAGAAACCTGCGGAGTCGCCGAACTACTCTCTATGTAGACGGAACTCCGGTGTGCGCGCAAGCTTTTGTGCGTTTGTTTGCGTCCGCGCCGCACGTTAATTCGATTTGCCGCGGAGTTTCCTGCCGATCGCGGAATTCCAGATACGTTTATCTGTGCCTCTGTGTGAGCCCCGATGTTACGATGGCTTCGTCCACACGAGCGAGTAGCGCCAGAGGAGGTGGCGGCAGAGGCGGGCGCCGGGGAGGATGCGGGCGGCGATGCGGCGCATGCCCGCGTACGTCTCGGGCGGAGGCCAGAGAGTGGGGGACGGGTGCTCCCAGTAGCGGCGGGTGAGGCGGTGGAAAGCCGAGCCAGCCTTGCTCGCCAGGAGCCAGGGGAGGTCAGCGGGGAGGGCGGGGCGCGGGAGGCCGATGATGGCAAGCGTGCCGCCGGGGCGGAGCAGGTCGCGCATGCGGGAGAGCGCGGCGCCGGCGTCCATGTGGTGCAGCGTGGCGACGGAGGCGATGAAGTCGAACGAGGCGGGCTGGAAGGGGAACGTCAGGAAATCGCCGAGGAGGTACTCGATGTCAGGGCCGGCCCCTCGCGCGAGGGCGATGCTGGCCGAGTCGGTGTCGATGGCGGTGACGTGGGGGACGAAGGCGCGCAGCTGGCGGGCGAGGGTGCCCTCGCCGCAGCCAACGTCGAGGGCGCGGCGGGCGGCGGGCGGGATCGCGTCGAGGATCAGCCGGTGGTAGTGGATGTTGTGGTTCCACGGCTCGGCCACGACGCTCAGGCGGGAGGAGACAGGCTCCAGGGGCCAGCGAACTTGGTGAGGTCGATCGCCTTGCGCAGCTCGGCGGTCAGCGCCTCCACCACCTCCTCCGGTGTGGAGGCGGCCAGGGCGAGGGCCACGGCGCGCGCGGCGTCCTCCTGCTTGACGGAGCGGATCACCTTCTTGATCTCGGCGAGGGCGGCGGGGCCCACGCTCAGCGAGGTCACGCCCATCCCGATCAGCATGAAGGCGCCGAGAGGGGTGGCCGCCAGCTCGCCGCAGACGCTGACGTGGATCTTGGCGGCGCGGCCGGCGCGCGCCACCTGGTCCAGCAGTCGCACGACGCCGGGATGGAACGGGTTGTAGCGACGCGCCAGGCGGCTGTTTCCGCGGTCCACGGCGAGCGTGTACTGCACCAGGTCGTTGGTGCCCACCGAGAAGAAGTCCACGTGCCGCGCCAGCTCCGGCGCGGAGACGGCGGCGGCCGGCGTCTCGATCATGGCGCCCAGCTGGAACGATCGGGGCGCGTCGTGGCCCTCGGCCATCAGCTCCGCGGCGCACTCGTCCAGGAGGGCGCGGGTGGCGGTGATCTCCTCGATGTCGTTGATCAGCGGGAGCATGATGCGCACGTCGCCGTACGGCAGGGTGCGCAGCAGGGCGCGAAGCTGCGTCTTGAAGATCGCCGGCTCGTCCAGGCACACGCGGATGGCGCGCCACCCCAGGAAGGGATTCTCCTCCGGCGCCATGTGCAGGAAGGCCGGGAACTTGTCGCCGCCCAGGTCGAAGGTGCGGATCACCACCGGCAGCCCGGGGAAGGCCTCCACCACCTGGCGGTAGGCGCGATACTGCTCGTCCTCGCCCGGCGCGGTCCCCCGCCCCACCACCAGGAACTCCGTGCGGTAGAGGCCCACGCCCTCGGCGCCGTGGGTGCGCGCGCTGTCCGCCTCGCCGGGAAGGTCGATGTTGGAGAGGAGCACCACCCGCGCCCCGTCGCGCGTCTCGGCCGGGAGGTGGGCCAGGAGGACGAGCTCCTGCTCCCACTCGCGCACCTGGAAGTCGCGGTCGCGGTACGCGCGCTTGTCCTCCTCCGTGGGCGAGACGATGACGCGCCCCGTGCGGCCGTCCAGGATGATCTCGTCGCCGTCCTTGACCTGCTCGCTCAGGTCGCCCAGCGCCACGACGCAGGGGATGTCGAGCGAGCGCGCCAGGATCGACGAGTGCGAGGTGCGCGTGCCGCGGTCGGTGGCGAGGCCCACGACGTGGCGCCGGTCGAGCTGCACGGTGAGCGACGGGGTCAGCTCGCGGGCGATGAGGATGACGTGGCCCTGCTCGCGCGCGCCCAGCTCCGGGTCGGGGAGGTTCATCAGCCGGCGCTGGACGCGCGTCTGCACGTCGGCCAGGTCGTTGAGCCGGTCCAGCACCATGGGGTGCGAGGTGTGCGACATGGCGCTCTCCCACTCCAGCACCCGCCACTCGAAGGCGCGCTCCGCCGTCAGGTGGCTCTCGCGGATGTACGAGATCGTCCCCTGCACCAGGTCCGCGTCCTCCAGCATCAGCACCTGCGGCTCGAAGATCTGGGCCTCGACGGGCCCCATCGACTCCGCCGTGCGCGCCTGCAGCTCGCGGATGCGCTCACGCGCGAACTCGCACGCCTCCTGGAAGCGCTCCACCTCGCGCTCCACCTGGTCGGGCGCGACGGTGGCGCCGTGCTGCACGCGCGGCACCTCCCAGCGCAGCACGCGCGCGCGGGCGATGACGATGCCGGGGGCGGACGGGATCCCGTCGCGGACGAGCGTCACGGCGTCAGTCCTCTCCAAACCGGTCGTGGACGAGCCCCGCGAGCGCGGCGACGGCCGCCTCGGCGTCGTCGCCGCGGGCGCGGATGTGCACCACCGAGCCGCACTCGGCGGCCAGCATCATCACCCCCATGATGCTCTTGCCGCTGACCTCCACGTCGTCCTTGCGGATCCAGACTTCCGCGCCGAAGCGGTTGGCCAGCTTCACGAACTCCGCCGCCGGTCGGGCGTGGAGGCCGTACCTGTTGACGATGGTGACTTCCTGTGCGTGTTCCATCCGGTCAGCCGTCAGGGTGTGCGCGCGAGGAGGATCCCCGCGAGGGTCACTGCCAGGAGCGCCGCCGCGATGGCGGTGCGCACGTGCTTGCGAAGCAGGAGGCCGGCCGCCACCGCCGCCGCGCCCAGCGCCATCTCGCCGGGGCCGATGGCCGCGTCGCCCGCCAGCACCACCGCCGCGAAGCCGGCCAGCGCGGCTCCCGCGTCCGCCCCGCGCTCGCCCAGGCGCTGCAGGGGCGACTCGCGGAGCGCCTTCGCCACCATCAGCCCGTCGCGCAGGCCGACGCGCAGGCCCCACGCGCGCAGCCAGAGGTGGAGAGCGTTGTGGGCGATCAGGAAGGCCAGCGCGCCCATCCACCACGCCGCCCCCGCCGCCACCAGCGCGATGCCGAGCAGGGCGCAGGCGGGGCGCCACGCAGCCCACACCAGCCGGTCGCCCATGGTACCCAGCGAGCCGCGCATGGCGCTCTTGAAGCGCGTCTGGGTCTCCACCGGCACCCCGTCCGCCTCCAGGCGCGCGATGGCGCCGGCCGCGATGGTGGCGAGGTACGGGTGGCTGTTGAAGAGCTCCGCGTGGCGGCCCGTGGCGGCGGCGAGCGCCCGCGGGTCGGCGCCGTGTACGTCGCGCAGTGCGGGTGCCAGCACGAACGCCATTCCCGTGCCGATCAGCGTCTGGTAGTTCCACGACCCCTGCACCGCGAACGAGCGCAGGAGCATCCGCCGCCGCGTCCCCGCCCGGATCGCGCTCATCGCGCCACCAGGAAGACCGCGCCCGCGCCCGCGCCCGCCGCGAACCACGCCAGCCGCTGCGTCCCAAAGAGCCGAATGGACGATGCCACCGCCGCCGCCGCCGCGATCCCCCCCGCCAGCCGTCCCCAATCTCGCGGGAAGCCCGCCAGCGGCAGCACTCCCGCGAGGTAGGTCAACAGCACCAGGCCCACCGCCGTCACCGCGACGCCGCGCGCGAAGTCCACCGCGATGGCCGCCATCTGCCGCCGCGCCACAGCCGAGGGTTCCAGCGGCGTTCCGTCCGGGACCGCGACGCGCACGTTGAGCTCGCGCAGCCGGCTGACCGTCCACGAGCCCGCCCACTCCCACGCAAGCGCGAAGAGGATCACGGCCAGCAGGAGCCCTTCGCCGCCGCCGCCGGCCACGTACACGGCCGCCGCCGCCACCGCCGCGGGCGCTGACTCCGGGTAGCGCGCCGCGCCCACGGGAAGGACGGCGACGTGCAGCGCCTCCAGCACCATCCCCAGCATCGCCCCGGCGGCCGCATCGCCCGCGATCCATCCCGCCAGCACGCACGCCACGATCGGACGCGAGACCATGAACTGTCCCACGGAGGTGCCATCCAGCGCGAGCACGCCGCCCAGCAGCGCCAGCACCAAGCCCTCCGCGAGTCCCATCGTCACCCCTGCGCGTTCAGGTCTTTCAACTGCACCCGCTGTCCGCCCGGCAGGTCGCGCGCGGACACCGCCACGCCGCCCGCCTCCATCTCGCGCAGGCTCGCCACCTCGTCGGCCGTCAGGTGCAGATACGGGAGGACGCGCGTGCGCCCCTCCGCGTGGTGGATGCCGCCGAGGTTGACCTCCTCGCCGCGCAGCAGGCCGCCGTCCGCCAGACGGCGCGCGGTGGCCACGTCGCGCACCAGGACGATGGTGCGCTTGGGGCCGCCGCGCCACAGCTCGAACGCCTCCAGCGCCTGCGACGACGAGACGAACTGCGCCTCCATCTCCGGCGGCATCCCCAGGCAGTACAGCTCCTGCTCCCAGGCCGAGTCTGCGATGGCGTCGTCCACCACGACGATGCGGTCGGCGTGGAGGGGGCCGCCCCACCCCACCACCACCTGGCCGTGGATCAGCCGCTCGTCAACGCGAAACAGCACGATCGGCATGCGCCGCGCCTTCCCGGTGGGCGCCCGACACGCCCGTACGTCCCTTTTCCACCAGCCGCTCCACCAGCTCGCCCACGGGCATGGTGCGGTGGAAGACGAAGTCCAGCAGGATGGGGAGGTTCACCCCCGTGACGATCCCGGTGTCCGGCCGCTCCATGGCGATGCGGCGCGCCGCGAAGGCGCACGACCCGCTCCCCAGGTCGGTGAAGACGACCGCCGGTCCGTCGCCGAGCGCCTCGCGCAGGCTCGTCGCGAGCGACTCCGGCCCGCAGCCGTCGTTGCTCACGGGCACGAGCGCGTCCTCGTCGGCGCCCGCGATCTGGCGGACGCACGCCACCATCCCCGCCGCCAGCGACGCGTGGCCCACCACCACGCCGCGCACGGGCTCATTCATAGTCTTCCTCCAGGTACTCCGGCAAGCCGGCCATGTGGCGCTGCAGCCGCCGGTTGAAGAGCTCGGCGGTGTTGATCCCCGAATATTTCAGCAGGTGGTTCATCGCCACCACCTCGCACACCACGGTGATGTTCTTGCCCGGCACCAGCGGGATCTTGATGAGCGGCACGTCCACGCCCAGGATGTCCTGCACGCTCATGTCCAGCCCGGTGCGGTCGTACGCCGCGTTCTGGTCCCACACTTCGAGCTGCACCACGACTTCGACCCTCTTCTGCAGGCGGATGGCGCGCACTCCGAAGAGCCTGCGGATGTCGATGATGCCGACGCCGCGGATCTCCATGTGGTGCCGCTGCAGCTCGTGCCCGCGCCCTATGAGCACCTCGTGCCCGCGCCGCGACACCATCACCAGGTCGTCCGCCACCAGCCGGTGCCCGCGTTCCACCAGGTCCAGCACCGCCTCGCTCTTGCCGATCCCGCTGGCTCCCATGAAGAGGAGCCCCACCCCGTACACGTCCGCCAGCGAGCCGTGCAGCGTGGTGGTGGGGGCGAAGCGCTCTTCCAGGAACGGCTTGATGCGCGTGTAGAAGTCCGACGTCTTGAGCGCCGTGCGGATCACCGGCGTCCCCACGCGGTTGGCGATCTCCAGCAGCGGCTCGGGCGGCTCCTGCGACTTGGTGATGAAGACGACGGGGATGTCGAACGCCAGGAACGCCTCGATGGCCGCCCTCCTGCGCTCCTCGTCCAGCGACTCCAGGAACGAGATCTCGGTCTCCCCCAGCACCTGGATGCGCTCGGAGGGAAACCGCTCGGAGTAGCCGGTGAGCACGAGCCCCGGGCTGCTGATCTCCGGAGTGTGGAGCGGGCGCATGAGCCCGCGCTCGTCGGTCAGCAGCTCCAGCGCGAGCGATTCCCGTTTGCTGCTCAGCAGGTCGTCTATGGTCAAAGACGCGCTCCGCGGCGGTGTGTTCGACGTTTGCGACAGGATACAGCGCGGCGGCCCCGGGCACCATGGGCGGGCCGGGCGCGGTGGGGGCATCCGCAGGAATCGGGCGAGAGTGATGGGGAATGGGCGCGGCGCGGGCCACGGCGCGCGGGCGGGCACGGGCAGCCACATGGGGCGGCCCCTACAGGGATCGGTGCACGAGGGCGGGGTTCAAGGTCGAGCAGGCGGTGGGCAGACACGCAGGTCTGCCCCTACCGGTTCGGGTTCGAGGGGGTGGTGCTCCAGCGGGCGACGGAGCAGCCCGTGACACGGGCGCGATGAATCGCGCCCCTACCGGATCTGCGTGCGCGCCAACGATATACGCCCCCTCGCCCGATAACGTGAGGGCGCAGCCCTCTCCTGTTATCGGGAGAGGGGGGTCGGGGGGGTGAGGGCGGCGGCGAGGGCGCCGATGTCGCCGTGCGGGTAGTGGAGGCCCGTGCGCCCACGCGGCGCGCGAGGTGGCCCGGTCGTCATTCAGGAACTCTACGGAACAGGCGAGATC
>DASVTZ010000221.1 GCA_036387335.1 Longimicrobium sp. | reverse complement strand
CGACTTGCATGTGTTAAGCGCGCCGCCAGCGTTCGTCCTGAGCCAGGATCAAACTCTCCATGAGTTCAAACAGCTCCAGAGAACAAACGACTGTATCGTTCGTTCGGTTCTTCTTCACGTTGTGTGCAATCCGTGCGATGCTTCTAGAGCACCTGCAGGCACCGCGGGAGACGTGACGCCCCCGGCTGACGTGCCACACGGCCGCTCCGCAATTCCTTAGTTCGCGGGCTGCACAAAGCACTCCCCAATACCCGATTTGTCAAAACTTCCGCGCGGCCTCTGCCGCGTCTTCATGGCAACCCGGCCAGTTTCACCCGGCCCGTCGCGCAGTCCTTCAATCTAAACGAGCGTTGCTAATCCGTCAACCCCCGTTTTTCCAACTTCCGCCGCGCCCGATCCACGGCGAACTCCTTGAAGCTACTCAGCTTATCGCGGATCGTCAAGGGACGAAAACCAGCGTTTTCATTCCTTCCCTCAACCGCGCCGCCTTTCGAGCGACAGCCCTCCAACGTATCCGCTCGAGCCGGAGTCGTCAACCCCTCGCGGGTCAATCGTCGGCAACTCCGTTCTTGCGGGGCCACCAGTATAAAGGGGTGCCAGGGATCGGTCAAGGGGTAACACGGCGCAGCGTGCGGGAGGGCGACGGGCGTGCTATCCTGTCCGACTTCGCCGCCAAACCACCGGAGGGAGCCGATTTGAGCGAGACTGGGACGGACGCGCTGCCCATCGTGGTGATCGGGGCCGGCGCCGCGGGGACGATGGCGGCGATCTTCGCGGCGTCCACCGGGCGGAGCACGGTGTTGCTTGAGCGCACGCGCGACGGGGGGAGGAAGATCCTCATCAGCGGGGGCGGGCGGTGCAACATCCTGCCGTCGAAAGTGGACCCGGCGCAGTACTTCACGTCGTCGTCGCGCAACACGCTGAAGAAGATTCTGCTCTCCTGGCCGCTGCCGGACCAGCGGCGCTTCTTCGAGGAGGAGGTGGGGCTGCGGCTGGAGCTGGAGGAGGAGACGGGGAAGCTCTTTCCATCGACGCACAGGGCGCGCGACGTACGCGACGGGCTGCTGGAGCTGGCGGAGCGGCGCGGCGTGCGGATGCGCTTCGGGAGCTACGTGGTGGGGCTGCGGCCCGGCGGCGAGGGCGAGCCGTGGCGCGTCCTGCTGGAGGGCGGCGGGCAGATCGACGCGGCGCGGGTCATCATCGCCACCGGCGGCCTTTCGGTGCCCGCGACGGGGAGCGACGGGACGGGGCTGCGCGTGGTGAAGCAGCTCGGGCACACGCTGAACGATACTTTTGCGGCGCTCACCCCGCTCACCAGCGCCCGCACTCCGCACGCGCCGCTCGCGGGGATCTCGCTGACGGTGAAGCTGGAGGCGCCGCTGGGGAAGGGGCGGCTGACGGCGGAGGGAGGCTTCCTCTTCACCCACCGCGGCTACAGCGGGCCCACCGTGCTGGACGTGTCGCACGTGGCGGTGCAGTCGGCGGAGAGCGCGTCGCCAGCGCCGATCCTGGTGCAGTGGACGCAGTTCGACGCGGCCGCCTGGGAGCGGATGCTGATGGAACGCTCGCAGGGGACGGTGGCGAACGTAGTGCGCCGCCACCTTCCGCATCGCCTGGCCGACGCGCTGCTGGAGGAGGCCGGGGTGGACGAGGCGCGCACCCTTCCGCAGCTGCGCCGCGACGAGCGGCAGCGGCTGGTAGAGACGCTCGCGCGCTATCCGCTCCCCTGGACAGGGCACGAGGGGTACAAGAAGGCCGAAGTCACGGGCGGCGGCGTGCCGCTGGCCGAGGTGGATCCGCGGACGCTGGAGAGCCGCGTCGTCCCCGGGCTGCACCTGTGCGGCGAGATCCTGGACTGCTTCGGGCCGATCGGCGGCTACAACTTCTTCTGGGCGTGGGCCACGGGGCGGGCGGCGGGGCTCGGCGCGGCGGGGGCGGCATGACGGAGGAACTGCTGGCCGGCTACCCGGTGGTCGTGGACATCCCCGTCGCGTGGGGTGACATGGACTACTTCAGGCACGTCAACAACATCGTTTTCTTCAGGTACTTCGAGAGCGCGCGGATCGAGTACCTGGAGCGCATCGGCTTTCGCGAGCTGGCGGAGAATGATCCCGTGGGGCCGATCCTGGCCTCGACCGGCTGCCGCTTCCGCCGGCCGCTCACCTGGCCGGACACGGTGGCGGTCGGGGCGCGAGTCACGGAAGTGGGCGAGGACCGCTTCTCGATGGCCTACCGCCTGGTGAGCCGCAAGTCAGGGGAGGTGGCGGCGGAGGGCGACGGCGTGCTGGTGTCGTTCGATTACGCGGCCCAGAAAAAGGTGCCGCTGCCGGAGCGCGTGCGGCGGGAGATCGAGCTGCTCGAAGGGCGGTAGCGATCTCTCACAGGGAGACGCGGTTCAAGGCGGAACGGGCTTCACCTCGATCTCACTGCGCGTGAACCCGTAGTCGGACGAGAAGGCGAATGGCACGTGGATGTAGGCGCGCACCCGGCACCCGTCGATGACGTACGGCTCGAAGCCGAGGTCCTTCCACGTGTTCAACAGCTCGCGGTCGAGCTGCCGGTTGCGGGTGTTCGGATGGACTTCGGCCACGGCGCCGCTCTCGTCCAGGAGAAGGAGGATGCTGACGTTGCCATCCACCTTTGTGCCCCTGTCGAGGAAGTGCTGCAGCATCCGGTTCATCCGCTCCCTGTAGAGCTGCTCGTTCTTGAGGCGGGTGAAGTGCCCCGCCGGGAGGATGAAGACCTCCGTCCCCGCCGGGGCCAGGGCGCCGCCGCGGGCCAGCTCCCGCACCTCGTCCGCGGTGCGCCCCGGGGGCACCATCACGGCGATGCGCTGCATCCCCCGCTCCGCGCAGGTGGGCGCGGCGGCGAGCTGTGCGTCCTGCGCCCGCGCGCCAGTGGCGAGGAGCAGCGCGGCGGCGGCGAGGATGATGAAGGGCGATCTCATTCTGGGGCGCGGCAACAGGGTTCAGTAGAGCGCCAGGAGGCGCGCGGGGCCGCCGGTGCCGCCCTCGTGCTTGGGCGCGCCGACGACGAGCGTGGCGCCGCACGGGGGGACGCTGCCCAGGCTGGCGACGCACTCCAGCCCGTACTTCCCCGCCCCGAGCAGCACCTGGTGGGCCTCGTAGGTGGTGGAGGCGCCGAAGTCCAGGCTGATGGTGTCGGTGCCGACGCCGGTGACGACGCGCTCGTGCACCAGCCACTCCGCCGCCTCGCGGCTCCACCCCGGGTGGTGCATCACCCCCGCGGCGTCCGCGTTCAGGAAACGCCCCGGCTGCGTCACGCGCGGCTCCCATCCCGAGTCCATCACGACCACGGCGCCGTCCGGGATGCGCCCGTGCGCGCGCTCCCATTCCGTCAGGTCATCGACGGTCACGAGCGTGTCCTCGTCACGCGCGGCGCGCTCCGCCACCGACACCACCACCAGCGGCGCGAGGAAGCGCGACACCTCCAGCGCCTCCGCGGTCTGGCCGTTCGCCACGAAGTGCGACGGCGCGTCCAGGTGGGTGCCGGTGTGCTCGGCGAAGGTCAGCTCGTTGGCGGCAAAACCGTTCTTTTCCACGGCGAACATGTTCCGCATGCGGAACGGCTCGTAGAAGGGGAAGACGGGGAAGCGCGGCGAGAGGGTGTGGGTGAGGTCCGCCACGTGGCGGAAGGCGGGGCCGCCCTCGCGGGCGAAGCGGACCGCGGGTGCGAGCGTTTCCGCGTTGATGCCGGCGCCGGCGAGCGCGGAGCGTACCACGTCCGGTGAGCACATCTGCGTAGTCGGGCAAGGGGTGAGGGGGCCGCTCACGGGCGGCGGCGGCGTGCACAAGATATTGGGTCGCGGCATCGGAAGAAACAACATCTCACGCGGAGGCGCGGAGGCGCGGAGAGAAACTGCAACTGCATGGCTCGGTTTCTCCGCACTTCCGCGTCAACCATGCTGTTGCGGCTGAGCTACTCGGGCGCTGCCATCCGTTGCCCGGCAAGGGAGATCAGCAGGAGGTAGATCCAGATGATGGGATGGCGCAGGTAGTGGTGCGCCATGCCGAACACCATGAGCGCGCCCAGCGCGGCGAAGTACGGAGGTGCGCGGAGTGCGTGGTACGCGACGTGGAAGAGGAGCGCGCACAGGAGGATCGTTCCCACCAGCCCGGTGGCGCTTCCCCAGTCGACCAGGATGTTGTGCGCTTCCGCGGGGAACCCGGCCCACCGGCCGCTCAGAATGTGAGCATGCCCGCCGGGGCCGAGACCCACCACGGGAGAGGCCGCCGCCTCGTCGAGGGCCGTCTCCCAGAGGGCATTCCGCTCGGCTCCCGGTTCCTGCTCGTCGCGGATCGCGGCGAGGCCCCGCGCCACCCGATCCACGACGCGCCCGTCCGCGATCACCAGCGCAAGGGCGATGAGCGGAGCGGCGACGAGCAGCATCCTGACGCGCCGCGATCCGCCACGCAGGGCGAGGATCCACGAGTGCGCCGCGAGCACCGCCGCACCCGCGCCCCACGCCAGGATGAGTGCGTCGCTGCCGCTCGCCTGCCCCACGACCATGCTGCAGCACGCCAGCACCACGAGGCCGAACCGCTCCCGCACCCCGCGGTGCCTGATGAAGCCGTCCAGCGCGAGAAAGGGCGTCAGGATCACCCCGAGCGGCAGCTGGTTCGGGTTCGTGCTCCATCCCAGGAAGCGTCCCAGACGCCACATCCTGTGCGGACCCATATGGACGTTGAAGGCGGCGTACAGCAGAAGGGGGAAGAGCACGGCGGTGGACGTCACGATCGCGATCCACCCGGCGCGCCGGATCTCGTCCGCGGCCCACGGTTTCAGCGCCAGGCACGCGACGACGGCCGCCACCAGCACGTAGGCCAGGAAGTCGTGCCCCGCGCCCGTGGAGGCGAGACCCAGCCCCCACCCCGAAATCCACCCAGCGAGGAGCAGGGGGAGCGCGCAGGCCCAGAAGAGCAGAAAGGGCCGCACGGCGGGCTCGATCGCAGGGCGGGGCTTCCGGGGCGCCGCCACCGCGGACCACGCGCACCACGCGACCAGGAGCAGCTCTCCCGGACCCACGGGACCCCAGAACCGGAGCTGGGTAGCCGGCACCAGCGCCACACCCACCCCCAGCAGGGCGGCGGATACGCGGCGCGCCTTCGCCTCCCGGGGGTCCACCTGTCCGGCATCCATGCGAGCGAGATCTGTCGATTCGGAGGGGGCTTCCATGGCCGCGCGCCGGCTCGGGCCGGGCTCGCGCGCGCTGAGTGTCTCGCTTCGGCGGCGTCTTGTCAAACGGTTGCAGGGGGCCACCCCGCCCTGTAGTCTTCCGGCGGCACCTTCGCCACACCGCCGCGCCCGGCGCCTCGGCTCACCATCGGGAGGACCGCAATCGCGCCGCACGAAGCATCCGCGATCCCCGGAAACGTCCTGCACCTCGCGGCCGGGATGGGCCAGCCGTCCAGCGGGCAGGCGCGGGCGGTGTGGGACCTGGCGGCCGCGCAGGGGAAGCTCGGCTGCCGCGTGGCCATCCACACAACCAGCGGCTGGGTGGACGACCCGGTCGCCGACGCCGCCGTGCCGGTGCGCCCCCGCGTCCGCGTCTTTCCCGTCGCGGGACCCGCATCGTTCGCCTTCAGCCCAGCGGCAGAGAGGTGGGCGCGCTCGCCGGAGGCCGCCGCGTTCCCGGTGCTGCACCAGCACGGGATCTGGCAGGCGTTCTCGCGCGTGACCCTGCGCTGGCGCGAGCAGCTGCGCCGGCCGACCGTCGTGGCCCCGCACGGCAGCCTGGGGGCGGCGGTGCTCGCCTATTCGCCGTGGAAGAAGGCGATCGCCAGGCTGGCGTACGAGGGCCGCAACCTCGCCGGGGCCTCGTGCCTTCACGCGACCGCCGCGGGGGAGCTGCGCGAGCTGCGGGAGCTCGGCTTCAGGAACCCCGTCGCGGTGCTGCCCAACGGCGTCTCGGAATCGTGGCTCTCCAGCGTGGGAGACGCCGGGCGCTTCCGCGCCGCGCACGGGCTGCCGGCGGACGCGCGCATCCTGCTCTACATCTCGCGCATCCATCGCAAGAAGGGGCTGCTGACGCTGGTGGAGGCGTTCGCGCGCAACCGCCGTCCGCTGGACGGGTGGACGCTGGTGGTGGCGGGACCCGGCTACGATCCGCCGTACCTTGCCGCCGTCGAGGCGATGATCGCGGAACAGGGGCTCGCGTCACGCGTCCGCCTGGTGGGGGAGCTGCGCGGCGCCGCGCGGCGCGACGCCTTCGAGGTGGCCGAGGTGATGGTGCTCCCCTCGCTGAACGAGAACTTCGGGCTGGTGGTGGCCGAGGCGCTCGGCGTGGGCGTGCCCGTCATCACCACGCGCGGAGTGGCCGCGTGGGAGATGCTGGAGGCGGAGCGGATCGGGTGGTGGGTCCATCCCGATCTCGCTAGCTTGGAAGAGGCGCTGCTCTCCGCCGCCCGTCTGAGTCCGGCCGAGCTGGCGGTGATGGGCGGCCGGGGGCGCGCCCTGATCCTGCGCGACTACCGCTGGGGCCCCATCGCCCGGCGTACGCTGGAGCTGTACGCATGGCTGGCCGGCGACGCGGCCCGCCCGGACTTCGTGGCGACGGGATGACGGGCCGGGTTCAGCCGATATGACCATCACTCTGCTCGCACCGCTCGCCGCGCTGGCCGCCAGCTTCCTGCTGACGCGGCTCGTGCTCGGCTACGCGATCCGGCGGGCGATCCTGGACTTCCCCAACCACCGCAGCTCGCACGACGCTCCCACCCCTCGCGGCGGGGGCCTGGGGATCGCCATCCCGGTGCTGGCCGGCACCGCCGTCCTGGGCCTCGCCGGGTTCATCCCCCCCCGCCTCGCCGCCGCCATCCTGGGCGGCACCGCGGTGGCGGCGGTGGGCTGGATGGACGACACCGGACGGCTGCCGGGGCGAATGCTGGGGCCGCGGATGCTGGTGTACCTGGCCGCCGCGGTGTGGGGCGTGGCGTGGGCCGGCGGCCTCGCCGGGCTGTCGCTGGGCGCCGCGCGGCTGCACCTTGGGTGGGCGGGGGCGCTGATCGCGGTGGTCGGCTGCGTCTGGATCGTCTGCCTCTTCAACTTCATGGACGGCATCGACGGCATTTCGGGGACGGAGGCCACCACCGCCGGGCTCTGGGGCGGCGTGCTCCTCTGGCTTTCGGGGAGCCAGGAGCTGGCCGTTCTCGCGCTGATGGTGGGGGCCGCCGCCGCCGGGTTCCTGGTGTGGAACTGGGCCCCGGCGCGCATCTTCATGGGCGACGTGGGGAGCTGCCTGCTCGGCTTCTGCTTCGCCCTCATCGCCCTCGCCTCCGAGCGCGCGGGCGCGGTGCCGCTGCTGGTGTGGATGATCCTGCTGGGCGTGTTCGTCTTCGACGCCACGGTGACGCTGCTGCGCCGCGTCGTGCGCCGGGAGCGATGGTCCGAAGCGCACCGGAGCCACGCGTATCAGCGGGCGGTGCAGTCCGGCTGGACCCACCGCCAGGTGAGCGCGGGCGTGGCGGTGACCAACGTGGCCCTCGGCGCACTGGCGACGGTGGGATGGCGGCGGCCGGCGCTCCTCCCCGTCTGCCTGCTGGCGGCGCTCGTCCTCCTGGCCGCCATCTACCTCTGGGTGGAGCGCAGGGCGCCCATGGCGCGGGTCCAGTGACGCGGGTCCTGGTGGTGGGCGGCACCGGCATGCTGGGCCACAAGCTGGTGCAGCTTCTCGGCGCCGACCCCGCCCTGGATCTGCACGCCACGGTGCGGCGCGTCCCGCCCCCCGAGTTCGTGGGCGGCCTCGTCACGTACCACCCGGACGTCGACGTCGCGTACGGCTCCACGCGGGTGCGCGACCTGCTGGAGGCGCTGCGGCCTGACGTGGTGGTTAACGCGGTGGGCGCCATCAAGCAAAAGGACCTCCACTCCGCCGTCGACGAGACGTTCTACCTCAACGGCGCCTTTCCGCACCTCCTGGCGCTCCACAACCCCGGCGGGCGCCTGATCCACATCTCCACCGACTGCGTCTTCCGCGGCGACCGCGGCGGGTACACGGAGGCCGAGCGCCCGGACGCGGAGGACCTGTACGGCCGCTCCAAGGCGATGGGCGAGGTGGACTATGGCCGCCACCTGACGCTGCGCACCTCCATCATCGGCCCGGAGATCTCCGGCCACCTGGGGCTTCTCGGCTGGTTCTTTTCGCAGCCGCGCGGCTCGACGCTGCGGGGATTCACCCACGCCATCTACAGCGGCGTCCCCACCGTCGTCCTTGCCCGCACCATCCACCGCCTGATCCGCGACGCCTCTCCGCTCTCCGGCCTCTACCACGTGGCGAGCGAGCCGATCGACAAGCACACGCTGCTCCAGCGCCTGAACGAGGCGCTGGAGCTGGGCCACACGATCCTGCCGGACGACTCCCTCCGGCTTGACCGTTCGCTTGATGACCGGCGGTTTCGCGACGCCGCCGGCACCACCCGGCCGGGCTGGGACGAGCTGATCGCGGAGCTCGTTGAGGACCTCCGCACGCTGCCGTACGCGTATCGGTGACGCGGCGGGGGGGGGGG
>DASVTZ010000220.1 GCA_036387335.1 Longimicrobium sp. | reverse complement strand
GCTCCTGGACTGGCGCGACCCTGACCCCGACCAACGTCCGGCCGGGGCCGAGGCCGGCGTCTACCTGCGCGAGGGCAGGTCGCCGCCACGGAATGGACCCCTTGCTGCGGCCGCCGAGGCGCGCCGCGTGCGGGGCTTCGGCCGGTTTCCAGGTCTCGACACGCTGATGGGAGTGGAATCCGGGAAGGTGCCCCTGACCGAGGCCCCGTTGCCAGTACTCGCGGCACTGCCCGGTTTCGGCGCGGAGTTGTTGGCTCGCGTGGCGGACCTGCGAATGCGTGGCGAGCCAGTACCCGGGGTGATAGGTCTGACTGGATCGCTGTCCGAGGCCGCACGTGTCGAGGTGCAGCGGCACGCGTCGGAGTTGGCGGATCTCACCACCGCGGTCCCCGATGCGTGGGTGGTCACTGCCCGCGCGAGGGTGGGTACTCCGGCTGTCGTCGCCGTTGTGGAGGTGCGTTTGGTGCGCGCTGGCAACCGCGCGGCCGTCGTGCGGCGGCGGAGCTGGACCGAATGAGGGCGCTGCGCATCGGAATATCGGTGGGGATCGGCCACGTGCGCGCGGTCGCCGTACGCTCCGGCAGAGTAGTGGCCGCGACTGAGGCCGAGCTCGCCCTGGGCGACGGGGTGGAGGAGGCGGTGCTGGAGGTGCTGTCCAGCTTCTCCACGGGTGGTTACCCTCGTCCGCGGGTGACGATCGCCCTCGGTCCGTCGTGTGCACAGGCGCGCCGCCTCACCGGGCTCCCGCCGCTGGACAACCGTCGCATCCTCGAACAGCTTGTCCGCGAGGGCGCGTCTAAGTTCTTCCTCCGCAACGGCTCCTCCCTCCTCACGACCGGGGTGCGGATCGAAGCCCCCGGCACCGTATGGGCCGGCGCGCTTGACGAGCCTACAGCGCGTGCCGCTGAGGCCGGTTGCCGGGCGGCGGGCCTCGCTGTGGACGCCTTCGTTCCGTCGGTAGTCGCACTGGCCCGCGGATTGGCGGACGGACGTCACAGGTGGGTGGATGGCTCGACGGCGGCCGAGATCGAGGTCACCGATGGGGTACTCACGGGCGTGCGCCGTCTTTCGGTGGGGCCTACGGAGGCGAGAGAGCTGCGGGCGGTCGGGGGACTGGCGGAGCTGGAGGGCGATGGGTGGCGGTTCGCCGACGCCTACGGCGCGGCCATCCTTCCCACAGACGAGCCGCTGGCGGTGCGGCGCCGGAGCGGTGGACATCCCGGCGGCGACGTACCCCCGTGGCGGCTGGCGATCGCCGGGATAGCGGCGTTCGCGGCGCTGACGGGTGCCGCGGTGGCACCCGCATGGCGTGCGATGCAGGCCGGGGATGCGGCCGCTGCCCGCTTGGCGCAAGGCCATAGATCCCACGCCGCTGCCGCCGCCGCCCAGCGCGAACTGGTCCGGGTGACCACCGCGTTGCGGGAGATCGCGGCGTTCGACTCCGCGCGCCGGTCACCCCTGCTGGTGCTGGAGAGTCTCACGCGCGCCCTTCCCAAAGGGAGTGCCCTGATCGCGGTGCGTGAAGACTCGGCTGAGGGGAGCGCGGTAGTGTTGGCGCCTCGCGCCGCGTCCGTCCTAACGGCGCTAGAGAGAGTGCCCGGGGTGGGATCCGCCGAGATCGTTGGGCCCGTGACGCGTGAGATCGCGGCAGGCAGGCAGGTGGAGCGGGTCACGGTACGCTATCGGCGTACTCCGTCGGTGGTTCGGGCGCGATGATCTCAGGCATTTCCGAGCGCGACCACCGAGTGATGGTGGCGGGAGGAGCGGCGATCGCGCTCATCCTCTTGCTCGTGCGGGGTATTCCTGCATGGCGCCACTGGGATGAAGGGACACGCGACTCGGCGTTCGGGGTGCGGGTGGAGTCGGCGCAACGCGAGGCCGCCGTACGCGCCCTGCCGGCGATGCGCGACAGCGCGGCGGCGCGGCGGGCGCGCTTGGCGGCACTTACACCGAGAGTAGTGCCCGGGAAAAGCCCAGGTGCTGGGGGCGCCGCGCTAGCCTCGCTGTTATCCGAAGCGGCGGGCGAGTCGGGTGTGCAGCTGGGTACGATGCAAATATCACCCCCAGATTCGGGGGTGCACACCGTCTTCACTCGCGTGCGGGTGCGTGGCGACGCCACGGGAAGCCTTCCGGGGCTCCTGCGCTTCATGGAGATGGTAGAGGCCGGTCCAATCCTGGTATCGCTGCCGGAGTGGGCAATTTCCCAACCGGACGCGGGCGGGCCTCCGGATCGCCCCGAGACGCTCCGAATGGATTTCGCGGCGGAGGCGCTGACCCCGGCGCGTCGACTGAAGGAGATCCAGCCATGACGCGTGGGCGCTGGGAACGGCTCCTGTACGCGACGGCGCTCGGCTTCGCTCTCACTGGTTGGGTACGCTGGCGCCGTGCGCTTCCGGCGATACCCCCGGCTTCTTCCGTGTCGCTCGCGGCACCTGCAGCCGTCACCACGGTCCCCGCAGCCAGGCTCGCCGCGGCAGTGGAAGCTACCTCCCGAGAGAACCCGTTCCGGCTGGATCGCACACCCGCCCCGCTCACAACCGGCCAGCCGCCGGGGCTGGGTTCATTCGTCGGCCCCGGGCTCCCCTCCTACAGTACGTTAGGGAGGACGACAACGCCGGCCGGGATGTACCCGCCTCCCGGGGTATCCTCCCTCGCGGATGCCGGTCTGCGGGTCAACGGCATCTCCGGCCCTCCCTGGGAGGCGATCCTCGAAGGCGTTCCGGGACGTACTGGCGCCGTGGTGGCGCGCGAGGGAGACAGGTTTGGCGACCTCCGCGTTCGTTCTATCTCGTCTGAGCGGGTCGTGATCCAGGGTCGCGACTCCACCCTTCGCCTCAATATCAAGCGAGTCGGACCGTGAAATGCCACTTCCTTGTGGTCGCACTTGCCGGGGCGCTGTGCACCGCGCCACCGCTCCGCGCCCAGACGATCGATCCCGGGCGCGGAGTCACCATCGATTTTGCGGACACCGAATTACGCGCGGTAGTCCAGTCGCTCGCGCGATACCTGGACCGCCCGGTGCTCTTCAGTGCGGTGGGAGGGCAACGGGTGTCGCTGCGCACTCCCCACCCGGTGGAGCAACGGCAGGTAGTTTCGATACTTCGTAGCCTGCTCGATAGCAATGGCTTCGAACTGGTGGAGGACAGCGGCTCGTATGTCGTCCGGCAACGGGGCCAGCCCGCGCCCGCTTTGGCGTCCACACCTCCGTTCTCCGCAGCGGGACCTCCGCAGGGAGTAGTCGCAACCGGGAGCGGTGTAGCGGAGCTCTTCGTCATCCCGCTCCGCCACGCGCGAGCCGCCGATGTGGCCGCGACTGTCAACGCGCTCTATGGCCGGGGGGGCGCGCTGGGCGAACTCGGCGCCAGAGACCCACTCGCAACGCTCTCTGACGCGCTGCGCGCCAACCGCATTCCAGCGGGAGCCGATCAGAGCGCGTCCATCTCGGGCGGGGTGCCAGCCTCAACAGGTACCGGTGGCTTTCGCGGAGAAGTGGTGATCGTGCCAGACGCCCGCACCAACTCTCTTCTGGTGAGGGCGAGCCGCGCGGATTACGAGTTGGTGCAGGCGGCGGTGCGGCAGGTCGATATTCGCCCGCTGCAGGTGATCATCGAGGTAGCGATCGCGGAGGTCAGGCGTAATTCGGAATTCAGTTACGCTCTCTCTGCCAGTGTGGGGCAAACCCGAGTGCGTGGCTCGGGTAACACCACCGTCGCAGGCAGGCTGGAAGGCGCGGCTCGCGAGGACCTGCTGGTAGATGTCCGAGGTCTCGGCGGGGTGGACCTGAACCTGACGCTGCGGGCCGGGGTGGCGCGTGGTGTGGTCTCCATCCTCAGCCGTCCAATCATCTTCGCGGCCAACAATGAGCAGGCGGAAATCAACGTTGGGGACCAGCGCCCCTTCGTGCAGCTGCAGCGCACGACGGACGGAGGTGCGCGCGACCAGGTGGTCCAGTACAAGGACGTGGGGACCCGACTCGTGGTCCTTCCCACCATCAGTGCTGACGGCTACGTGCAACTGTCGGTCACTCAGGAGGTCAACAACGCTACAGCGGAGACCGGTCCGCAGAACGCCCCGGTAATCTCCACCCGCTCCATCCGGACGGCGCTCCTGGTGCGTGATGGGCAAACCGTCGTTCTGGGGGGGCTGGCCGAGGCGCAAAGCGAGCGGGGTATCAGCGGAGTTCCCGTCCTCTCCAGCATCCCAGTGATCGGCGGACTGTTCGGGAGCCGCAGTCGCGCGAACCGCGGAACGGAGCTCTTCGTCTTTCTCACGCCCCGAATCGTGCGCGATGACGCCGGCTTGGGTGCCACCACGCGTGATGTACAGCAGAATGCCGGCGCGCCGGGGAAGACCATCCGCAAGACCCCGCCTCTGATCCTGCCGAGGCCGGGCAAGTTGCCGGGGACCGCGCGATCACCGGTCCAGGCCGCGCCGATCCCGCCGCCGAGCGACCCAGAAACGGAGCACCGTTAACGAAACAGAAGAGTGGGTGGGCCTCTCACCAGGCTCCTACGCAGCGTCGTCCGTTCCGTCCACCCATCGCACGGTATGACTGTGGAGCTATCAAAAAAAGCGCGGCTGTCGGGTGCACGCCGAACTCTGAAGAAAGGGCCGTTGACCGCTCGTTTCTCTAGTCTCCGGAACCGCACACCAATCACCATGGAGAGGTGCCGAATGCGTATTTGGCCAAGCATCCTTCCGGTCGTACTCTCGGCGTGTGCCGCAGTGAGCACAGTGGGAATCAGCCGACCCTCGGGACCCGGTGAGTACCCCGGCGGCGCCGAGCCGGTCATAGCTAACGTCCGGCGAAGGGCGCAGATTATCCCCCTGGTCGATCATCACGAGCACATCATGGGACCCGTGGCCATCCAGATGCAGGTGCAGAATCCGTCGATCCCGACGATTACCCTGCCCCCTGACTTAGATCGCGTGCTGAAGGAACGGGAGCAGTTCTCGCGTACGGAGGCGCCCCAGGCCTCCTTTGAGAGGCTTTACGCGGGGACCGCCCAGATCCTCGACTTCACCGACGCACCCTACCTCCGATGGGTGCGCGGCGCCAGAAATGTCGAGCGCGTGTCCAGATCACTCACGCAGGGGGCACGGTATGTTCCCAACCAATACCACACAGACGGAACGATAGGTTTCGTGGCCGGCGTTATGCGGGGCGCCGGGTCCGAAGAGGATGAAGCATATTTTGTTCTGGGACTCAAACGGGAGTCGGGCGTCTGGAAGATCATGAGTGAGCAGGTGACGCCTCAGCCTCCCCTGCCATTCGCGAAGCCGTTGACGGCCGACAGGATAATAGAGGTGCTTGACGATGCAGGAATACAGCGCGCGGTGGTACTGTCTGCTGCGTTCTGGCTCGGCGGAGGGCGGATTCAAGGGAGCCTGGAGGAGGAGCACTCCAGAGTCCGGGCGGAGAACGACTGGGTGGTCGCGCAGGTGGGACGTTTCCCCAACCGACTGGTTGCCTTCTGCGGTGTCAACCCACTGCGAGATTATGCGATAGCCGAGCTAAGGCGTTGCGCGACGCTGCCGGGAGTTCGGGGAATGAAGCTTCACTTCGGTAACTCGCGCGTAGACCTCTTGAACCCTGTCCATCTCGAGAGCTTGCGTGCGTTCTTCCGCGAGGCGAATGCGCGCAGGATGGCGTTAGTGGTTCATCTCTGGGTTCGCGGGGGGTACGGCCGCGCCCATTCCGAAGTATTTCTGAACCAGCTATTGCCCCTGGCGCCTGACGTGACGATCCAGATTGCGCATCTGGCGGGTTCGGGGGGGTTCGACAGCGACTCCGCCCTCCAGGTGTTCGCCGACGCGATCACCACGGGTGACCCCAGGATGCAAAACGTCTACTTCGATGTCGCGACTGACGTGAATACCGAGCAGCCCGCCGAAGTGATCGCGCTGATCGCGCGGAGACTGCGTCAGATCGGGCTGCGTCGCATCCTGTTCGGTGCGGACACACCGATCCTCGATCGGCCGCCAACGCTTCAGGCATGGGCCACGTTCCGGCGCAGGTTGCCTCTGACCAACCAGGAATTAGAAATCATTGCGGCGAATGTCGCGCCGTACCTTCGCTGACCCCTCGCGCATGGAGACGTGGCGCACGCTGACCTGACCCCGCTCAACCGGCGTGCGGCGCGCCGTGTGCTAGTCGACCTTGTCCATGGCGGGAGATCTGCCCCTGTCGCATGGCTTGGGAACGAACAGCGCAGGTAGGACATGGCACACTCTGGCCGTTCGCTACGCGCCCACTAACGAGAGCGGCGACGGTCCACGCCCGGTTCACGGACCACTGGCCCCTGCCCCACGACGGCTCAGGCACTCTGCTCGGCAGGCTTGGCGGAGCGGACTTCCTAGGCGCTGATTGCCCGGAACCGCGGGATCACACGTCTGGTGCGACGTGCAGGCGGAGTCCTTTCACGGGTGCGTCCGCTCCGATGTAGGACCCGGGGCTTCTACCAAATGAATAACTCCACCGGGGCTGCGACCAATGGCAGCCCCGCCGCGTCTGTATGAGTGGAGCTCCGAATCAACCCTCTCACCGTACGCAATCGTGAGCATTCGCATCCCCTTCGCTGACGCGTTGCATCCTCACTACGAGGATGCCTTGCGTTACTCCCGGGCACTCTGTGCGCGGAGCAACTCGGCCGCTGACGCTGAGGACGTACTGCAGGACGCCTTCCTGAACGCACTGAGGAAGTACGATTCACTGAAGGATCATGAGAAGTTCCGCGCGTGGCTGTTCACCATCATCACCCGCTCCTTCCACAATCACGTGCGGCGCTCATTCTGGAAGAGGTTCATCCCGATGAGTGCGCCCGAGGCGGAGCGTACCTTACCGACGTTGTACAACCGCGATCCGAGCGTGGAAGACCGCCTGCTCATCGACGGGGCGCTGGCACGGCTGAATAGCGGCGACCGTACAGCGATCCTGTTGTATGAAGTCGGCGGGTTCAGCGTCCGGGAGATTGCTTCGATGTGCGGCGACCGGAGCCTCTCCGCGGTCAAGTCACGACTCGCACGTGCCCGGCAACGACTGCGGACCGTGCTGAGCGATCACAAGGGTGGTGACGACATTTCCCAGGGTCTTCCATCTCGTGGCGCGGCAACCGTGCAGAGGGAGACTAACGCTGGTATCAACTCTTACACGGAGATTGACTATGCCCACTCAGCCTAGCAGCGACCAGACCCCGGATCCGGTGCTCGACCCCCATTTCAACCGGTTGCGGCAGGTCGATTTGTCCGCGAGCTGGCCCCTTACCCGGGGCTGGATCGAATCCGCGGAGGCGCGCCTTTGGGAGGAGACGGCGCGTCGCCGGCAAGCGACAACACCTTTCTCGCTGCGCTTTGCGCTGGCAGGGCATCCGGCGCGACTGGCGGGCGCGATGTTACTCGTGCTCACGCTGATCGCCTGCGTCTCGCCGGTGGAGCGCCAAGTCACATTGGGCTACACGCTCACGGGGAGGATCGCCCTGCCCCCTGATCAAGCACGGGTTCGCCTGCGGCAGATTCCCGGTGTAGAGCCGCAGGGTGTTGAAGTGCTCGGCATTGTGACCGCGATGGTAGGAGGCCGTGAGGAAGTGCAGGCGTACGTCGGCTCCGGGCGCGCGATCGTGAACGGAAAGGACATCATCACCCCGACTTCGAAGTTTGTCTTTACGCTGCCGAATGCGGACCCTGCGGAGATCAAGCGGCACCAGGCCGTGTTGGCGTCGATGGGTGGGGTCGATTCGCTCCGCGTGGACCCGATCCACGAAGAGGTGAGGCAACCCGCCTATCGCGTGGTGCTCCAGTCGATGAGCTACCAATTCGACACGGATCTTCCGCCCGAGGCTGTGCAGAGCGCAGTCCGCCGGCACCTGGATGGAATGGGGATGGAGGCGGTACAAGTCCGCTACATCACCCGAGCGGATGGTCCACCCTCAATCGAACTCTCGGTGGAGGGAGATCCGGCCCGGAGCGCCGACCGCGTGGACGCCTTTCTCCGGGAAGTGCGTGCACCGCGGCAGTAAAACCCCGTTTTGCGGATAGTGCGGCGGTCTCGGGTATCGACGGTCGCTGACCCGATGCACCTGGCTGGGTACACGGCTACACCCCAAGGTGTGGCCGTGCACCCCCGCAGCACGCGCAACGGTCATTCGATCACCGCCCGCCCGGCCGCCCGCATCGGTGCCGAAGTCCGCCCAGACCGGAAAACACAACGGTGTGCTCATGGCTAAACGACTGCGAGTACTAATCGCTCACGATGAACCCGCCGCATGCACAAGGCTCCGAACTCTCCTCTCAGGGCTTCCGAACGTGCACGTGCTGGGCGAAAGCCGTACGGTCGCTGAGACCGTCCAGGCGATCCATGAAGAGGGTGCCGACATCGTCTTTCTAGACATAGCGTTGCCGGATGGGGCCGGGCTCGACGTGATCCATCAAGTGGGCGCTGAACGCATGCCGATGACAGTCTTCGTGTCCCCGTCCCGGCACGCATTCCATGTGGACGGGTCGGACCACATTGGCGAGCCGGCCGACGAAGACCGCCGTAAGCTGGCGATCATCCAGTCGTGCGGGGTCGAGTTTGGACGTGAGTGCAGCGCGGATGATGGTCTGGCGCAATCCACACCGTTAGTGGCCGCGGAGGGGAGTCACCGGTATGTAGATCGAATAGTAGTCCGGGTGGACGGAGGTTTTGGATTCGTTCGTGCAGACGAGGTCGACTGGATCGAGGCCGCCAACAACTGCGTAAGGCTGCACCAAGGCAGCAAGACCTGGCTGCTGCGACGGCCGCTTACGAGCCTGGAGAGCGACCTCGATCCTCAACGGTTCCTGCGCGTGCATCGCTCCGCGATCGTGAACATCGGTAAGGTGCGTCTCGTGCGAGTCTATTCAGGTGTCGAGTACATCCTCTCGATGGAGGGCGGAGCAAGCGTGCTCACGGGCCGAGCGTATCGCGAACGCGTTCGAACGGTCCTCCTGCGACAGACTGGGTCGCACGGCAAGGAGTAGTGTCCGTGGCAGCGGCGTCCCGGTCCGGTAAGACGCCCGGCGGCGACGGACCGGCAGGGGAAGCGGAGCGGAGCAGTCTAGGTCTAGGCGAGCTTCTGGAGGGCTTACCCGACATGAGTGCAGCATGACGGCAATGATGTCACAACGAAGGGCCCTGGCGCCGCAGCAGCGGGGTTACGAAGCCTCGTTTTGGGGCGGCGCGATTCTCTCTGACGTCGCGGCTGACACCGCGGGGGTGTGACCGCGCCGCAGATGGTGCCGCGCGCAGGATCAGCACGCGCAATCGGCAACCAACCAAGCTTTTCGGATATCCTGTATCCAGGGCGGACCCTAGTGCTTCAAACAAGGCGGCGGCGGTCGTCTCGGGGTCCCCTTGAGACACCTCAAGTGTCCGACCGATGATGTTGTTGCCGCTCGAGACGAGTTGGTCGGCGCACCGAGCCGTTCTGGACGGTGAGATGGCTGGCGCTGAGGAGGAGAGCCGAGGCTGGTGCTAGGGTACGCAGGAGCACAGAGATTCCAGGTGGACTTCACGCAAGAAAGCAGCGGTACCAGCGGCTGCGGATCAGGGAAACTGTGGTACGAAGGCCGAGGTGCCGCGCCATCCGTACGCTGGCCTCCCGGGGAACACAAGGTGAGGTTCCGTAAACGGCGACTGGCCGGAACTGCACGTCTAGGAAGCCGACCCGCACACCTACGAGAGTGCCCTAGCATCGGATGGGGACAGATACACGAACAGCCCGCCGTTACCAGTGACCCCGATGTAGTACGAGCGCTGATTGCCGAGCAGCGTTTCGGTTAAGCTCGCGAGCGCCGGGAGCATGTGATCTAGATACGCCTTTGCCTGTCGGACCGGGACTTCGCGCAGCGGCTCGACCACGCTGACGTGGAATCCTCCCTCGTCGTGAAGTCGCTCGAAAAGTTGGGCGCGGCGCCGGTGCCGCGCGTCGATCGAGATCCGCCCGCCCGCGCTCGTGAGCTCGTCTTCGCCCTCTTCGCTGCCGACGGTCTCCCGCAGGGCTGCGGCGCGGAGTGGCGCTGGCAGACGCGCGATGCGCAGGAGCGTGGTGTGCGGAGTGCGGGCGATCGCCATGGGTGACACCCCGGACCGAGTGAGGACTTCCGGTGTGAGTGTCTCGGCGACCAATAGCTGCTCCGAAATGGTCGCGCGCGCTACCCTCGTCAGCTCCGAGAGCTGGCGGAGGCTGTGTTGTCGGCCTTGAGAATGGAGGAAGGCTCGCAAGTCCAGCATGTCGCGCGCCTTCTCCCAACGCGAAACGTCCTTGCGCTGAGCCCGTTCAGCCACGCCCTCTACGACGGCCTCAAACAGCCCCATCGTGACCCTTCGGTGATTGCAATAGGAACTTCCCGTCCGGAGAAGTCCGGTGTAGCTCCGCGTGCACACCGTTTCCATTCGGGCCCGGGGGACCGCACGCCGTGGGTTGCCGCAGTTTCCCGGAACACCTAAACTGACCAGTGTAACGACGAGCAAACTTACCGGAAACTAGCCGCCCGTGACGGGCGAGGCAATCCCCCTCTCGGCGAGGACGTCCCCGTCTCGCGACTGAGGGCGGCCATCGCTCTGCGCGTTATGGAGACCTCAAGGCGGCGAACAGCAGAAGAAGTGGGTTTGAGCCCCCAGGGGTTGGGCAACTTTTTGAGGGGTGCGAAGCCGCACCCGTCCACCCTTCGGAGGATGCTAAGCTGGCACGCGGGTAGAGTACGGCTGACTGGGCCGACCAGCGTCTCGACGGCAGAGGCGCTCGGGGCCTTGGTAGAGGCTCTGCCGCCGACGGACCGGGGACAAGCGCTGTCTGAACTCCGAAACTTTGTGGGCGAGCTGTATCAACGCCGAGGGTATCCGGTCCCAAAGGACCTTGCCGCCACGGACGAGGCTTAACGGGGAGAGGGCCTAGTCGATCAATCCGGCCGTCCCGTCTATGCTGCCGTCGGTGATCAGCGGACACCCGAACGACTCTGCTCCGCGGAATTCCAGAGATCGTAAGGTCGCGTGAGAGCTTAGCGGCAACGCTACAACCAACCGCAATCGTGCTGGCGGATCTGGAGCACGAGCACGGCAGCTAATGAACACGCACCCTGCTACGGCCTTCCCGATCTGCGAGAGCCGTCTACCTACTGTGCGCGTCCACAGGAAGAGGCCCGCGTCCGAGTCTTCCTCCTCCGCATCTAGCAGTTGCCCCCGCTGCCAAGCCACGTACTGAAGCACGCCTTTTCCACTGATCCACGCCCCTCCCCGGATGGTCCTCACGAGGACGAAGAAGCCGCTTCTGCTCCTCGCGCCCGAGTTCAACCCGGACAATTATGCCGTTCTGAAGTCCTCAGCCATCGGGTCAACCACGCCCGCGCCGAAGCCCTCTCACGTCAGAATCATCCTAGACGAGCCCACGGCCTGACCCGGGGAGCAGGCACCGCGTCTCCCACCGGCTGTCCGGCTGCGAGAGTATCTTATAACGCGCGCGGGTGCAGGTGCTGCCCGTAGGCTCCCTCACCGAGGCTCAGTTCCGCGAAGCCTTCCTGCGGCCGGGCCTCTCCCCCGGGTGGGCTTGCCCGATTTCCCTCACGGCCACCCGACTGAAGATGCAACGTCTCTACCACCCGGGCCCGGTATGCGTCCAGACTCGCACTTCGGGCTTGCCGGAGGAGGCGGGGGTACTCCGATCTACGCGTGCGATAGGCGTGTTGAACACGCCTCCGGCGTCTATCTCCATCTCATTCAAATGGTACTCCACACGAAGCAGCATCTCCAAGAGACCATCGTGTCTTGTCTTCCACTCGTCCCGCTCCTTCACAGCGCGGTCCAGTCGGGCCGTGAGATCAGCGGAGCCTCGCCCGGGTGATTTCTTCCTCTTCCTTTGACCTGCGCGCGCTTTCTTCAACGCCTCCAAGTCGACGTACTTATAAACCGTGTTCCGACAACAACTCGCGTATCGGGCGAGCGCCGTCACGCTAAGTGGGCGTTCGGGATGGTCGAAGAACGTACTGTCGACGTACTCCCGGAGCCGCCCTCGGATGCTCTCTGCCTTTGAGGCCGGCATGTCAGCTGCCTTCGCCGGAAATAGCGAGTGCCCGAGTTAGACCAGCGATCCACTCATCGCACTGTTCCATCTCCCCCGCGCGTATCGGAGCCCCGCGGGCGAGCCGGTCGACCACGTTCTGTCGCCTCATCTCCCATCCCCGCAGATCGTTGCGTAGTTCCTCGGGTGAATCGACACCGCCCGCTGACATCAGGAGTTCGTCACACCAGTTCTCACCTCGAAAGCAAGCTTTACCCTTAAGGCACTCGCCTCGTCGGACGCAGGTCGCGCCACGGACCTTGTGGGTTGCACGCAACGTTTCGCGGTATGCCTCAGCCTCCACGACGGGGAGTGAGTCGTGGACCTTTGCTTTCATCCCGACGAGTGCGCGGTTCCGCAACTGGTCCTTGCTGAGGTCAGCGTGCTCTGATGCAGAGTGCAAGTACACGTAGGTGTGCCACTCGTCGGTGCGCTGCATCCATGTCGTAATCTGCACCATGCTCATCCCAGACTTGCTGGCGAGCGTGTTGATCCAGTGCCTCAGCATGTGGGACCGGAGTTTAGGGGTCCGGGCGTTACCGTCCGTATCCACCACGACGACGCCCAATCGCTCGAAGATGCTGGGAATCGTCTGCTGTGGTCTGTGATACCCAGCCAGCAGGTTGCGATAGGTATGGTATGGGAAAGGCTCCACTAGAAGATGATTCGGGGTGGCCCCCGTGCGCTGCCAAAAAAAGTACTTGGGGACCACGAAGAGCGCCTCGGACAGCATCTGAAGGTCGCCGTTGCCCAGATCGAAGGACACCAGACTCCCGCGCAGGCCACTCACGACCAAGAAACGCTCAACTGCCGCGTGCGGGAACAACAGTGAGCCCCTCCTTGATCGCCCAGGCACCGCGGCAGCCTTCAGCTCAGCCCACCCCGCTTTACGCGGGAGCACCTCGCTGTTCACCCCCGCCACGCGCGCTACCCCGTCCAGGGTCAGGAACCCGTCCGTCCCTTCCCCGGAAAACGAGACCCGACTCTGGTCTTCTTCCAGTGTGCGTGCCCGCAGACGAGCGGGGCCCGTGAGATCAAGGATCTCGGCGAGCAGCCGCTCCGCCAGTACGGCACCAAGCGGTGAGAGCCAGCGTAGCGCCCACTGCATGCGCCCTCCCCGCGCCTTGCAATTCCAAAAGCGAATCGCTAGCCGAACGCGCCCCTGGCGGGCTTCGCGCACGAAGCAGTCGGCTGGCAGCGTGAGCAACTCGCGCGCTCGGAGTCCGGTGACGAGCTGTAGGCCGAGCGCGCAGATCAAGAGCCTCACCAGCGGTTCCGACGCAGTCTTCCGGAACTGAGGGGCCAGCGGATCGATACGGTATATCTGTGCGGCACAATAGAGCGTCTGCTGCTCCGGCAGCCGATCCAGCCTGGCCTCCTTTCGTGCCGCGTCTCCGTGTTTGATCGCCACCCGTTGCACGCCCGGCACCCATGAGAACTCCGGGCACAGCTTGTTCGCCATCAACCAGAGGACGAATGCCCGAACCCTTTCAAGTTGGACTGCACGTGTAGTCCGCATCGGGTACCTCTCATCATGGAGCCTTTCCAACCGGGTGAGATGTACGGGACGCAGATCAGCCACGCGGAACTGAGTCGCTGCGTTACCACGTCGTTCCCCGACAGACGATTCGACGATCGCCGTCCAAAGCGCGCGGAACGCTTGGGCGGCCTTGGTCATCACTTGATAGCTACCATTCACCGCGTACACCCAAGCCTTGGCCGCGAGTTCGTAGTCAGGCGAGAATGCAGGCAATTCGTCCCTCTCTGGCCGAAAGCGTACGTTCCAACCGCTCCCCAGTCCCCTCCGGGCGGACCGGGGCTTGAAACACCAGATCGTCGACTCGAACTCGAGCCCGGGGTACTCGCCCGGAGGAAAACGCACGTAGAAATACTCGCGCATTGCGTTCGCAAGCACCGCCAGGTTCCCGGTAATCTCTTCATGGTCGCGCTTCGGGCTTACGGCTCGCATTGGCTAGGTTCTGGTGGAGTTCGCTGATGCACGTACGAGCAGACCCGCTCGCGAGTTCGTCAGGATTTGGAGCAGTTCCACGATCGCGGTGATCTGAGGGCGAAGCAAATTCGCCATCCGGTCGGATTCCCGCCCGCGGCAACGCCTGAGCTCTTGGTCAATCTGCACAAGTTGACGCTCGTGAGGCGCGTGCACCCGTGTGGCGTGGAAATGGGGGCACTGGTAACAGTCCAGTGGGGGCTCCTTGTGGCAGAGTTCCGGATTGTCACAGTGTCCGATCACGCCGATGTCAGCGAACTCTGCGTACCCGGCGAAGTGGGGCACCCCACCATAGACGGGGGGATGCGACTCGTCGAGGGGCGAAGCGATATCGCCGAGGAACATCCGCACGACGAGCACCCAATCGGGGTGGCGGTCGAGTGTGCGCTCGAGCACGTCGACGAATGCGGCGCTGTTCTCCGTGTACACGGCAGCCATGGCGGTCAATTCGTCATCCAGAGCCGCGGCGATCTCCTCTGCAGTCGCGCCGTCGACCGCGAGGTTTGTCGCCATGGTGCGGCGAAAACGGTACGAGAACACGTGCAGGCGTGTAGGAAGAGTAGCATCCACTCCCTCCTGCTTCCCGCGGAGCGGCGCGTGGCGAATCGTCATCAGCTCCGCATCGGCGGCCCAGTGCTTCAGGGCGGCCGCGATATTCCCCTTCGCCCGTCCGCCGAGCCAATGAAAGATCAGATCGTTCTCGCCGGCTTCACCCATCACCTCGAGGAGCAGCTCGGCCAGGAACGGATCGATAAGTCGCTCGACAGTTATCTCCTTCGCCAGACCACCGCGTTGCTTGACCTTCGGAACGTCAAGGAAGTAGCTGCGGCCGTCCGGGAAATCACGCCATCGTAGATGCCGCCTGCGGAGCCGAATCATAGCCTCCGGGCGGATCCCGAGGCGCTGAAAGGTCGCGACGATCGCACGATCACCGGACCGTCCTCGTCCTTCCCGTAAGCGAATTTTGATGAGCTGTTCCTCCTCCCACGTGAACGCCCCTTTGGTCGGGTGCGCCATGCGGACGATGTGACCGGACAGAGCACGTGTGTACTGGATCGCATTCAGTGCAGTCAATACACCTTCCCGGAAGCCGGGCATCTTTCTTCTGAAGCCCCACCGGTAGAAACGCCTGAGAACCTGCGGGTGCATTCCTTTGCTGCTGAGCTTGGCGCTCGCGACCGCATAAGCCGCGATAACTTCAACGGTCAGGTCTTCCACGGTGAAGGTCCGCGGCTCCCGCCGGAACCGAAATCGATCATGCAGGAAGCGCTCGAAATGCTGCAGAGTCTGAAGCACGCGCTGTACGCCGTTCGGCGCATTCTTCCTAAGCAGTTCAGCGAGGAACAGACGGGCTAGATGGGTTAAATCCGGGTGAAACATCGAGGGCCGAGTGCTCGCTTGGACCACCCGCTCTTTGCCACGCTCGCGAGGAAAGTCGAGTCCAGAGACATTGAATGGCATGTGGTCAGTCCCAGCCTCAGTCTGCGGAAGCCGCCACGGGGATACGCTCAGGTCCAACTCGTGTCCGAACCGCACACGGAGGGAAGCTGGCAGGCTCGGAAGTCCGGACCGGTGCAAGTCAACCGCGGTCGGCTTGAGTTGGTGCACGAGACTCAATGCTCCTAGTTGAGCTCGCCGGCGACGCAGCCGCTCAGACATCGCCTGCCTGCAGACGCAGCACCCGTTCGTTGGCTCTTCTGGACAAGAGACGCCGGATGTAGGGCTTGGCCGAGCGCACGCTGCCCCAGCCGAAGTACTCGAGGAATTCATCCAGAGATTCCATGCCGGAGGCTTGGAAGGCCTCGAGCACCTCGAGCGCTCTATGATGGCGCAAGCGGTGCCAGCAGAACTCATTCAGGGAATGTGGCACTCCCGGGTGGCGTTCCTCGAACACCAGAGACGCATACCTCCGGATCGAGCGCGCGATACCGTGTGCCGTGTCGACGGAGATGGGGACCCCCTCCTTCGTGGTGATCAGATATTGGCGCTCAATCGCAGCTTCATGGTCCGTCCCCTTCCCGGAAGGGGACGGTGCCTTGATGTAATCCCAAATGGCGTCCAGAGCTCGATCGCTCAGCGCGACGGGGCGTCCACCCCGCTTGAGTCCCGGAGCACGGGCGACTCTCGGGTCCTCGGCATCGTCTGGACGCCTAACGAGATCGACCTCCGCCCTTACGTAGTGTCGCACCCCCCCTACCGTGATCGGTCTGGGAAGGTCACCGATCTGCACTACGAGAGCCTCGCCGCGCCGGATCCCGCCGTCCCGAATTATGGAGTACAGCGCCCAATTTCGAGGGCGGGTGTGGCTCGCGAAGACCCGGAGCGAGAACTTCCCGTCTGAACCCGGACCAATCGCCGCTTCAATAGCTGCGATTTCGTCTGCGGTGAATCCCTCGCGCTGCTTGCTTTGCTGCGGCTGTTGCCACTGGTCGCGAAGCAGCGACGCTATCTCGGCGCGAAGCTCTGCTAGCATAGTGAGTTTTTGAGAAGGCCACTTCTTGGTCGACCAGTTGAGCGGACGCAGCACCCACGTGATGAATTCGATCCAGTGGTACATGCGCCGGTTCTGCCCAGCTACTGTTTTGGAGGTGACCCGAGAAAGCTTCCTACCCGTCGCGCCGTACGCCATCCTCTCAAATGCACGTACGAATTCCGGTGGCTCCGGACACTCCCCAGCTTGGAACATCGAATCCAGATCCTGTCCGAGTTGGGCGAAGTGGTGGTATAGCTCACCCACTGATCTTAGCTTTGAACGGCCCACTTCGGCGCCCGTCCGGCGCTTCCGCAACCAAAACAGGGAAAACAAGCGCGGTAGCCGCGGCGGAAGTCCGGAGCTACGCGTGAGAAGGACCGGGTGGCGCTCTCCTGTAGCCAGCCGGATCATGATACAGCGGTAGCCGGTCGGATCCATTCAGAACCCCAAAAGAAAACAAAGTCCACCAGAGTCCGGAACGCCGAAAGTAACCACCGTGAACACATTCTACAACCCTACGCAAAACGCGTGGTACGGGCACCTGAAGCACCGCTCGGCCTCGCTGGTGACGGTGATCCTGGTGAGCTGGGGGATCGCGTTCTTCGAGTACTGCTTCCAGGTGCCGGCGAACCGCATCGGCTACGGGCGGTACAACGCGGCGCAGCTCAAGACGATCCAGGAAGTGATCTCGCTGGCGGTCTTCGCCGTCTTCTCGGTGCTGTACCTGCGCGAGGAGTTCCGCTGGAACTACGCGGTGGGATTCGCGCTGATCGTGACCGCCGTCTTCGTGATCTTTCACGAATGGTGACGCTCGTCTTCGTCCGCGCGCCCGTGGCGGGGCGGGTGAAGACGCGCCTGGCCGCCGCCCTCAGCGCGGAGGGGGCGCTGCTCATCTACCGGCGGTTGGCCGAGCACGCGCTCCGCGAGGCGCGGGCGCTGGGTGGCGAGGTGCGCGTCCACTTCACCCCCGCGGACGCATGCGACGAGGTGCGCGCGTGGCTCGGCGAAGGCCCGTGCTACCTTCCGCAGTCCACCGGCGACCTGGGCGCCCGCATGGAGGCCGCCTTCCGCGCCGCCCTCGAAGAGGGGGCGGATCGCGTCGTCATCATCGGCTCCGACCTTCCCGAGCTTTCCGCGGCGCTGCTGCGGCGGGCATTCGCTGAGCTGGAATCGCACCCCGCCGTGATCGGCCCGGCGCGCGACGGCGGCTACTACCTCCTGGGATTGCGGACGATGATCGAAGGCCTGTTCGATGGCATCCCGTGGAGCACGGATGAGGTGCTCGCCCGCACGCTGGAGCGGTTGCGCGCGGCCGGCATCGAGCCCGCCGTCCTCGACACGCTCTCCGACGTCGACGAGGTGGACGACCTCCCCGCCGGCTGGGCGGAGTGGGCGCGCGCGGAGGCGGCGCGGTGAGCACAATCGAGTGGATCGCGGCCGCGTTCGGCGTGGTGAGCGTCTGGCTGA
Organism: Longimicrobium sp.; assembly: GCA_036387335.1. Taxonomy (NCBI): domain Bacteria; kingdom Pseudomonadati; phylum Gemmatimonadota; class Longimicrobiia; order Longimicrobiales; family Longimicrobiaceae; genus Longimicrobium; species Longimicrobium sp. Next base: position 5,017 of record DASVTZ010000220.1, on the reverse strand, counting down.
GCGTGCGCGAGAACGTGTGGAGTTGGCCCACGGCCATCGTCAACACGGCGCTCTACGTCCTCGTCTTCCGCAACGCGCGGCTGTACGCGGACATGGGGCTGCAGGTGATCTACATCGCCATCTCGCTGTACGGCTGGTACCACTGGCTGCACGGCGGCACCGGCCACGGCGAGCTGCGCGTGTCCCGCATCCGCAGGCACGAGCTCCTCTGCCTGCCCGTGCTGGCGGTGGCGTGCACCCTTGCGCTCGCCGCGCTCCTGAGCCGCTACACGAACGCCACACTCCCGTACCTGGACTCCACACTCACCGTGTGCAGCCTGATCGCCCAGTGGCTGATGACGCGCAAAATCCTGGAGAACTGGATGTTGTGGGTCGTGCTCGACGTAGCGTACGTCGCGCTCTTCATCCATCGCGCGCTCTACCCTACGGCGCTCCTCTACGCCGTATTCCTCGTTCTCGCCGCGATGGGCCACGTGCAATGGACGCGCTCGTACCGGGCTCATATGGAGCCAGCGGCATGAGGTCGGGCAGGCAAGACCATGCCCGGGCGAGTAAACTCGCGGCAACAACAGCACAAAGTCCGCCTTCGCGGACTCGGGATCGGATGCCGCGTTACTGAAGACGGCTTTAGCCGCCTTCCCGTGGTTCCAGCCTGCGGGTTCATCCGCCGGTTGTGGAACAATCAGCGATACCGCTGCGCCAGCTCGGCCGGGTCGGCGCCACGAAAATAGGACCAGCGCAGGTGCCACATCAGCAGGATGGTGCGCGCGACTCCGCGCTCCTCCCAGCGACGGCTGGAGGTGGTCACGCAGGCGCGAAGGCAGAGCGGCGGGGCGAGGCGCTTTAGGGCGCGGGTGATCGCGACGTCCTCCATCAGCGGCAGATCGGGGAATCCGCCGACACGTTGGAACCACTCGCGCCGCACAAAGATCGCCTGGTCGCCCGTCGCGATCCCGCTCAGGCGCGAGCGGATGCCGATCATCCGCTCCACCACGCGCAGGAGCGGATGGCGGCCGGTGAGGCGCACGTCGAAGCGGCCCCACCCGCATCCCGTGCGCCGCAGCCCGTCGAGCACCAGGGTGTCGGCTCCAACCGGGAGCTGGGTGTCGGCGTGGAGGAAGAGAAGGACGTCGCCGGACGCGGCGGCGGCGCCAGCGTTCTGCTGAACGGCACGTCCTCGTGGGGACGCGATCACCTGGTCGGCCAGCGGCGTGGCCAGGGCCGGAGTGCCGTCGGTGCTTCCGCCATCCACCACGATCACCTCGTGGCCGCTCTCGCGGAGCGGCTGGAGCGGGGCGAGCGCCTCACGGATGCCGGCGACCTCGTCGAGTGCCGGTACGATGATGGAGATGCGCCCGCTCACCTCGCGCCGAGCTCGCCCAGCCGCTTCTCCACCTCGGCCGCGGCGGAGCGTTCGTCCTCGGTGCCGCGCGGGTTCAGCTCCAGTGCCCGCCTGTACGCGGCGACGGCGCGCTCGCGCTCACCGGCGGCGCGCAGGGCGTCGCCCAGGCGCGTCTGCGCGCGGAAGGAGCGGGGGAAGATCTCGGTGGCAGCCGCAAAGATCTCAGCGGCGTCGGCGGCCTTGCCCCAGGCCAGCCAGTCACCGCCCAATCCGAGCACCCCTCCCTCCGCCACCGCGAAGTTGCCCCCCGCCGCAAGCCGGCGAGCGAGCGCCGCGACCTCCGCCGCGCTCCGGCCGGCCTGAAGTGAGTCACGCATCGCTACCTCCAGCGGCACGCGGGCGCTGGAGTAGAAGACCAGCCGGTCGCCGCGCGGGCTGACGACGTACGCCGTCACGTTCTGGAGCTCGGGCCCGGCGAAGCTCCTCACGGCACGCCAAACGGTGTCCCGCGCGGGGTCCAGGGCGTACAGCGTGTTCCCCTTCCCCATCAGCAGCGTGCCGCGCGGCGTCCACGCGTGGCTGGTGCGGCCGAGGACGGTGGGCGCGACGCCGGTGACGCGGCCGGTCGCCACGTCCACGCGGCGGATGCGGTGGTGGCCCGACGAGTCAGTGCGCGTAAAGGTTACCGCGCGCGCGCCGGGCACCCGCTGCGGCGGCAGGGGCGCGGCGGGCGACTCCACGTCCCTCGTCTGCCCGGTGCGCACGTCGAAGAGCGCCACGCGGAAGCGCGACATCGGGCGCATGAGCGCAAAGGTGTTGCGGTCGATGCGCGCATAGTATCCCACCGTGTCCGGCCCGGGAAGGAGTCCCCGCCGCGGCACGCCGTCCGGTCCGTACACCCAGGGGCCGTACTCGCGAAAGAGCGTTTCCGGCTTCCAGCGCACCGCCAGCAGCTCCCCACCGGGTTCGACGGTGGGGCTGTTCTCGTTCTCCGGCGTGCGCGTGACCTGCGTCTCCGCGCCCGTCGCCAGGTCGATGCGGAAGATGTCCGACTGGCTGGCCGGCCCGCCCCGCTGCCCGGAAAAGACGATCGCGCGCCCGTCCGGCGTGAACGATGGCTGCGAGTTGCGCCCGCCCCTCGTGAGGCGGGCCGGCTCTCCCACTTCCAGCTGCCCGCCCCGCCAGCGGAGCTCGCTCACGTACAGGTCCACGGGATTGGCCTCCTGCGCGAGCGCTGGCGCGGAGGCGAGGGATAGCAGCGCGAACGAGACGAGGGCGCGGTTCATGGGATGCGTGCAAGAGTACGGGCCACCTTCGCCGAAAGCAGCCGCCCGGTTCTGCCTCGAGAACAGCTCTTACTGGCCCGCGCGTTCCCGCCTGGCCCGGAGAATGGCGGCTGCGCGCTGGAGCACCTCCATCTCCTCCCTGAGGCGCTCAGTCTTTTCGCGAAGGCGATCGCTGACGAGCGACAGCTCGCGCTCCTTTTCGAGCGCCTCTCGCGCCTTCTTGACGTTCTCGGTCTCAAGCATGTGGTTCTTCCGGGGTGTCGGCAACGTCCAGGTAGGGGCTGAGTACCGCCCGCAGCTGCCGAACGCGACTCTCCAGAACGCCTACCCGGTCCTCGACTACAGTGAGACGGTTGTTCCGCTCCGAATCGATCTCCGCGTTCAGCGTAACCTCCTGCCCCAGCACCTTCGCGGTGCCTCCAACGCTGGTGAGCGCCGGCAGGCCGCCGGAGAACAGTGCTCGCGCGTTCGCGGGCCGCAGGAAGCGAGCCAGGTACAGGGTCGAGATGTACAGGATTCCTCCCGTGAGCACGAGGAGGAGGAACCGGAGCGCCCAGACGAGCGGAAGCCAGAGTAGGACGTATCCCATGCCGCAACGGTAGGGGCCAAAACGGCCCTCGGCAATGGGTAACGGGCCCTCCCACATACCTCCGCCACGTCCTGCGCGCGGCCGTGCAACCGCTGGCGCATAGCGACCGCACCGGCACCGACAGCGCGGCGTCAGGTGAGACCCGCATCCTCCGCGATCAGAGCGGCGAGGGCGGCCCAGTCCAGGTCGCCGCGGCCGCGCGCCACACCGGAGAGGAGGGAGTCGCGCAGCAGGGAGGCGAGCGGCATCGGCACCTCCGCGGCATCGGCGGCGGCGAGGGCGAGGCGCACGTCCTTGAGGCCCAGCCGCATCGGCATCCCCGGCGGGTCGAAGCGGCCTTCCACGATCTGCCGCGCGTACGCGGGAAACGCGGGCGAGCCCAGGAGCGTGCCGGAGAGCACCTCCTCCAGCGCCGCCGGCTCCACACCGCTCTTCCGCGCCAGCGCGAACGCTTCGCCCAGCGCGCGGATCATCGAGGCCAGCACGAAATTGCCGCACAGCTTCACCACGTTCGCGGCCGGAGCATCGGAGCCGAGCTCGAACACGCGGTCGCCGAGCGCGTCGAAGAGGGGGCGGCAGCGCTCGATCCCCTCCGCGTCGCCGGAGGCGACGATCTTGAGCCGCGCCGCCTCCGCCGCATCGGGCCTGCCGAACACAGGCGCCGCCACGTAGCGCTGCCCCAGCGAGGCGTGCCGCGCCGCCAGCCGCCGCGACAGGCGCACGCCGATCGTGCTCATCCCCAGGTGCACCGCGCCCTTCGCCAGCGTGCCGGAGATCCCCCGCGGCGAAAAGGCGACGGAGCCCAGCGCGCGGTCGTCGGCCAGCATGGTGATCGCCACCTCCGCGTCGTGCACCGCGTCCGCGAGCGAGTCCGCAGTGCGCACGCCTTCCGCGGCGAGCGGCGCCGCCCGTTCCGGCGTCCGGTTCCATGCCGCGACCGTGTGCCCCGCGCGTGCCAGGTTGCGCGCCATCGGCAGCCCCATCCTCCCCATCCCTACGAACGCCACTCGCATCGCCGCGCTCCTTCCGTTCCGGTTTCTCCCGCCGTCGATCGGACCGCGTGCGGCAAGAGCCCTGCCGGTGGCCATAAATCCAGTTCCAGGCCGGCCGCGTATCTCTCTGCACGAGTCAGTATGAACAAACCTTGTGCAAGGAAGGAAGACATGAAGAAGACGATTGCGATGGTGATGATCGCTATGGCCGTGACGGCGGGAACCGCCTCCGCGCAGGCGAGCCGCGCCAACGCGGCGGGGATGACGCGGGCGACGGTGATGGTGGGCGGCCAGTCGATGCTCCCGACGCGCGACATCGTGGACAACGCGGTGAACTCGGCGGACCACACTACGCTGGTGGCGGCGGTGAAGGCGGCAGACCTGGTGCAGACGCTCAAGGGGCGCGGGCCGTTCACGGTCTTCGCGCCGGTCAACGACGCGTTCGAGAACCTCCCCGAGGGCACGGTCGCCACGCTGCTGCGCCCGGAGAACAAGGCGGCGCTCGCAAAGGTGCTGACCTACCACGTCGTCCCGGGCCGCCACACCGCCGCGGACCTGATGCGCATGATCCGCCAGGGGAACGGCACCGCCACCCTGCGCACCGCCAGCGGCGGCACCCTCACCGCCATGATGAACGGGCCGATGAACGTCACGCTCCGCGACGAGTCCGGCAACGTCGCGAGCATCTCCACCTACGACGTGCTCCAGTCCAACGGCGTGATCCACGTCATCAACAAGGTCCTGCTGCCGCGGTAGTCGCAGCATCAGCGGGCAAGTGCAGCGGGCGCGCCGGGGGCGTCCCCGGCGC
>DASVTZ010000219.1 GCA_036387335.1 Longimicrobium sp. | reverse complement strand
CCACCCAGAGCCCGATCAGGAACCCCGCGGGAAAGCACACCAGCAGGTCGAGCCCGCCGTTGCGCATGATGCGCAGCCGGTCCCTCAGCAGCGCCCCGACCGAGAACTCCAGCCCCATGAAGAAGAGGAGGAGGACGACGCCCACGGTCGCGAGCACGTCCACCAGGCTGGTGTCCACGTCGAAGGGCCGCACCGCCATCCCCAGGAGGATGAAGGCGGGGATGACGGATTGGCCGAGCCGGTTGAAGAGGAGCCCGGCCACCGCGAGCGCCGCCAGCAGCGCTCCGGCGCCCAGCAGGAAGTCGTGGTGCATCTTACCCGGACGCGCCGCCGCCGCGCAGCAGGTCGCCGAAGCGGCCCACCTGCGCGCGGTCGCCCACCACCACCAGGGTGTCGCCGGCGGCGAAGCGCTCGTCGGGCTGCGGATTGGGGAGGGCCTTCCCATCGCGCAGGATGGCGATGACGCTGGCGCCGGTCCGCTCGCGCACGGCGGCCGAAGCCAGGCTCTGCCCCGCCAGCGGCGACCCGGCGGCCACCCGCAGCCACTCCACCGAGAGCTGCGAGAACACCATCTCCATCGACTCGGCGACGACGGGCTGGAAGTAGGCGCCGCCGAGGATCGCCCCCAGCTTCCGCGCCTCGCCGTCGTCCATGCGCACGGCGTAGGCGGGATAGTCCTCACCGCGCTCGAAGAAGTAGATCTCGCGGTGCCCGCTGTTGTGGATGATCACCGTCATCCGGTCGCCGTCGCCGGTGGTGATCGCGAATTTCTTTCCCACACCGGGGAGGTCGTGCTCGCGGACGTCCATGAGTGCGTGAGTGCGTGAGTGCGTGAGTGCGCGGGCCCCCTCCCCCGCTCGTTCCTCGCGGCCCCTCCCCCAAAACTACCTGGGGGAGGGGCATCGTATCGCGTTTGCCTGGGCGCCGCACGAGGACCGCCGGCCCCCAGACCGCTTCAGCGGTCTTCGCGTGGTTCCAGCCGGGGGATTTATCCCCCGGTTTGCGTGCGCCGGCGTTCCCCCCCCGGTGCGCCCACCCCCGGTTTCGCGTGCGCCGGCGTTTATCCCCGGTGCGCCCGCCCCCCGGTTTCGCGTGCGCCGGCGTTCACCCCCCCGCGTCCCGGGCCCCCGCGCCCGCGCCCATGCCCGCGCCGGTCCCGCGCCGCCGCATCTCCGCGATCATCTTCCCCACCGCTTCCACGAGGCTCGCGGGGTCCAGCGGCTTCACCACGTAGGCGTCGCAGCCGGCGGCCTCGGCGCGCTCCCGGTCGGCGGGCTGGCTGTGGACGGTGAGCAGCATGATGGGCACCGACGCCGTCTCCGGATCGCCCTTGAGCGCGGCGGTCGCGTCCCATCCGTCCATCCCGGGGAGCCCTGCGTCCATCACCACGAGGTCGGGACGATGCAGGCGCACCGACCTCACGGCCGCCTCGCCGTCGTCCGCCTCCACCACGAGGAAACCCGAATGGCGCAGCACCGTGCCGTAGATGGTGCGGCTGTCCACGTCGTCCTCCACCAGCAGCACCGTCGCGCGCACGCACACCTCCATCGGGGTTGGACGGCACCACTCGGCCGGGCGGAAACATGATGGAGAAACCGTGCCGCGCCGAGAGCGGGCGCCCCAACAGAAGGGACTCACGCGGAGACGCGAAGACGCAGAGGAGAGCACGCGAAGTTCTCTCCGTGCCTCCGCGGCTCCGCGTGAGATTGTTGTTAGCCGTTCCCGGGCCGAATCGTCCGTTTTTGGGACGGGTTTTTCCCAATCGCGCGCAGCCGCCCAGCGCACCGTCCAGCCAAGGCACGGACCCGCAACGACTTAGGAACGAGGCGCATGGGGCATGGTCCTCGCCTTTGGGGTGTTCGCCGCGGCGACACGCCGGCGCGACGGTCCCTCCCCGAAGGAATGACAGGCCATGGACACGCTCCTCCAGGACATCCGCTACGCCCTCCGCACCCTGCGGCGCACCCCGGGCTTCACCCTGGCCGCGGTGCTGACCATCGCGCTGGGGATCGGCGTCAACACGGCGGTCTTCTCGCTGGCAAACGCCATCCTCCTGCGCCCCGCCGACGCGGCCGACCCCGGGCGGCTGGTGCGCGTGCACAGCAACACGCACTCGCCGCTGCAGCGCCAGCAGCTGGACTACGTGAGCGCGCGCAGCCGCACCCTCACCGGGATGTTCGGCGAGCGGTACCTGGAGGCGGCGCTCAACACCCCGCAGGGAAACCGGAAGGTCAACGCCGAGCTCGTGAGCGGCAGCTACTTCAACACGGTGGGCGTGGGCGCCTCCCTCGGCCGCGTATTCACCCGCGCGGACGACACGGTGGCCGCACATGGCGCGGTGGCGGTGGTCAGCCATCGCTGGTGGCGCGAGGCGTTCGGCGCGGACCCGACGCTCGTGGGCCGCACCATCCGCATCAACGGGCAGCCGATCACGGTGGTGGGCGTGGCGCGCGAAGGGTTCGCGGGGGCGTTCGCCGGCTTCGGCCCGCAGATCTGGATCCCCATGTCGCAGATGGGCCCGCTCACCGGCACCCAGCTCCGCGACTACAACGGCAGCCTCTACGTCGGCGCCCGCCTGCGCGACGGCGTCACGACGGGCGCGGCGCGCGCGGAGCTGCGGGTGCTGGCCGCGCAGCTCACGCAGCTGGACCCCGCCCAGCGCGAACCGGTGCGGCTGTCGCTGGACGGCTCCAACGGCGTCAACGTGGAGCTGCGCAACAAGTTCGGGATCTTTGCCGTGGCGCTGCTGGCCGTCACGGGGCTGGTGCTGCTGATCGCGTGCAGCAACGTCGCCAACCTGCTGCTGGCGCGCGGCGTGGCGCGCCGGCGCGAGATGGGCGTGCGCATGGCGGTTGGCGCGCCCCGCGGGCGGCTCGTGCGGCAGCTCCTCACCGAGAGCGTGATCCTCTCGCTGTCGGGCGCGGTGGCGGCCCTGCTCGCCACCATGGTGCTCACCCAGTTCGCCATGTCGCGCGTGCCGGCGGAGATCCCGATGGCGATCCGCCTCTCGCCGGACGTGCGCGTGCTCGCCTTCGCGCTGGGCGGCGCGCTGCTGGCGGCGCTCGTCTTCGGGGTGGCGCCGGCGATGCGCACCGCGTCGGCCGACGTGGTCTCGGCGATCAAGGAGGGGGCGGTTGCGCCGCGCGGGGCACGGCTGCGCAACACGCTGGTGGCGGCGCAGGTGTCGCTCTGCATGGTGCTGCTCGGCTCGTCCGCGCTCTTCATCCGCTCGCTGGGGGCGGCGGGGAGCATCGACCCCGGCTTCGACCCCGCGCCCATCCTCAACCAGACCGTCGACCTGCGGCTGGGGAGCTACGACGAGACCACCGGCGCGCAGTTCTACCGCCGCCTCCAGGCCTCCGTCCGCAACCTTCCCGGCGTGCAGTCCGTCTCGCTGCAGCAGATGCTCCCGCTGCAGGGCGACAGCCGCGAGACCGGCTTCGTGCTCCCCGGCCAGCCGGCCGACGGACCCATGCAGCCCACGCACTTCAACACCGTCGGCGCGGACTTCTTTCGCACCATGGGCGTGCCGGTGGTGCGCGGCCGCGACTTCGCCGATGCGGACCGCGCGGACTCCCCGCCCGTCACCATCGTCAACGAGACGTTCGCGCGGCGCTACCTGCCCGCGGGCGATCCCGTGGGGCGCCGCGTGAGCATCCGGGGGCCGAACGGTCCGTTCATGACGGTCGTGGGCGTGGCGCGCGACGCGAAGTACGTGAGCCTGGGCGAGGACCCGCTCCCCATGCTCTACCAGCCGTTCGCGCAGAACTACGACCCGGAGATGACGCTGCACGTGCGCACGTCGGGCGACCCGGCCACGCTGGCGAGGGCGGTGCAGCGCGAGGTGGCGGCGCTGGACCCGGCGCTCCCCGTGCCGGCGCCCAAGACGATGCGCGAGCAGCTGCGGCGCGCCCTCCTCCCCGCGCAGCTCGGCGCAGCGATCCTGGGCGGGCTCGGAGCGCTGGCGCTGACGCTGGCGGCTGTGGGGATCTACGGCGTGGTGTCGTTCGCGGCGGGGCAGCGCACGCGCGAGATCGGCATCCGCACGGCGCTGGGCGCGCCGCGGGTGGCGGTGGTGAAGCTGGTGATGGGCGCCAACCTGCGCGTCGTCGCGCTGGGGCTGGCGGTGGGGACCGTGCTGGCCATCCTGGCGGGGAAGCTCGCCTCGGGGATGCTGTACGGCGTGACCGCGGCCGACCCCGCCCTGCTGCTGGGCGCGCCCGCGGTGCTGATGTCCGTCGCCCTCCTCGCATCCTGGCTCCCCGCCCGCCGCGCGTCGCGGGTGGACCCGGTGGTCGCCCTCCGCTCGGAGTAGCCCCGCATGGGATCGCTCTTCCAGGACCTCCGCTTCGCCGCCCGCTCGCTGCGCCGGGCTCCCGGCTTCGCCCTGGCCGCCGTGCTCACGCTGGGGCTGGGGATCGGCGCCAGCACGGCCATCTTCAGCGTGGTGGATGCCGTGCTCCTGCGTCCGCTCCCCTACCCGCAGGCGTCGCGGCTCATCCACCTGTGGGAGTTCGGCAAGGACGAGATGTCGGCGTCGGGGAGCCAGGCGTCGCTCGCCAACATCGACGACTGGCGGCGCACCGCGAAGACGCTGGACCGCATCGCCGCGTACCGCTACTGGCTCTTCAACGTGACGGGCGGCCCGGCCCCCGAGGCGCTGCTGGGCGCGTACGTGAGCGCCGACTTCTTCCCCACGCTGGGCGTGCAGCCGGCGCTGGGGCGGACGTTCCTGGCCAGCGAGGACCGGCCGGGCGAGGGGAAGGCGGTGGTGATCAGCGACGCGCTCTGGCGCCGCCGCTTCGCCGCGGACCCCGGCGTGGTGGGGCGCACCATGCAGGTGGACGGCGCGCCGCACACCGTGGTGGGGGTGATGCCGAAGGGCTTCGAGTTCCCCGCCACGCTGCCGGGCGACGCGGCGCTCCCCACCCGCGAGCTGGACGTGTGGGCGCCGCTGGCCGTGGACGCGTCCACCGCGGGGCGCGGGCAGCACAACTGGTGGGCGCTGGGCCGCCTGGCCCCCGGCGCCACCGTGGAGCAGGCGCGCGCTGAGATGGCGCGCATCGGGCGGGAGACGCACGCGCGCTTCCCCGAGGCGCACGCCTTCGTGGGGGTGCGCGAGCTGCGCGCCCACGTGGTCGACTCGCTGCGGCCGGTACTGCTGATCCTGCTGGGCGCGGTGGGGATCGTGCTCCTGGTGGCGTGCGCCAACGTCGCCAACCTGCTGCTGGCCCGCGGCACCGCGCGCACCC
>DASVTZ010000218.1 GCA_036387335.1 Longimicrobium sp. | reverse complement strand
CGCGCCCCTACCAGGTCTGTGCGCGGCGGCGAAGGAGAGCCGAACAAAAGCCCCCTCCCCCAGGCAGTTTTGGGGGAGGGGGAAGCGTCGCGGAGCGACGCTGGGGGTGAGGGAGGGCACAAAAACGGCCCCGGGCATCACTGCCCGGGGCCGCATCCGGTCCTGCCCAGCACTATAGACCGCGGCGGGCTCCGCCGCGGGCTCCGTGACCGGAGCCGCGTCCTCGGCGCCGAACTCCACCTCCTGGTACCGGTAGATGCCGGTGCCGGCGGGGATCAGGTGGCCGATGATGATGTTCTCCTTCAGCCCCTGCAGGTTGTCCCGCGCGCCGCGGATGGCGGCGTCGGTCAGCACCCGGGTGGTCTCCTGGAAGGAGGCCGCCGAGATGAACGACTGCGTGGTCAGCGACGCCTTGGTGATCCCCAGCAGCAGCGGCTCGGAGATGGCCGGAGCCTCTCCCGCCTCCATCACCCGCTGGTTCTCGTCCAGGAACACCGTGCGGTCCACCGTCTCGCCCTCCAGGAACTCCGTGGAGCCCGGCTCGGTGATCCGCACCTTCTGCAGCATCTGGCGCACGATGACGCCGATGTGCTTGTCGTTGATCTTCACGCCCTGCAGGCGGTAAACCTCCTGCACCTCGTTGAGCAGGTACTCCTGCACGGCCCGCGGACCCTTGATCCGCAGGATGTCGTGCGGGTTCACCGGACCCTCGCTGAGGCGGTCGCCGGCGCGCACGTAGTCGCCCTCGTGCACCCGGAGGTGCTTGCCCACCGGCACCTCGTACACCCGCTCGTTCCCCGTCTCCGGGATCACGATCACCTCGCGCTTGCCGCGCTTGATGTCGCCGAAGCGCACGTTGCCGTCCACCTCGGTGATGACCGCCGGGTCCTTGGGCTTGCGCGCCTCGAACAGCTCGGCGATGCGCGGCAGGCCGCCGGTGATGTCGCGGGTCTTGTACGCCTCGCGGGCGATCTTGGCCAGCGCGGCGCCCGGGGCGATCACCTCGCCGTCGCGCACCGTGAGCTGCGCGCCCACCGGGACGATGAACTCGCGCAGCTTCACGCCGCTCTCGTCCACGATCTCGATCATCGGGTGGAGCTTCTTGCTCCGGTCCTCGATGATGACGAGCTGCCGGCGGCCGGTCGACTCGTCCAGCTCCTCGCGGACGGTCTCTTCATCGGAGATGTCGATGAAGCGCACCGTGCCGCCGAAGTCGGCCACGATCGGCTCGCTGTACGGGTCCCACGCGAAGAGCAGGTCGCCGATGGCGATCTGGTCGCCGTCGCTCACGCTGATGGTGGAGCCGTACGGCACCGCCAGGCGGCTGCGCACGGTGCCTTCAGGCGTGCGCATGATGATCTCGCCTTCGCGCGAGGTGACGATGCGGTCGCCCTGCGGCGTCGCGACCGCGGTGATGCGGTCGAACTGGGCGATGCCCTCCACCTTGCTCTTGCGCTGCGTGGTGGCCGCGATGCGGGCCGCCGTGCCGCCGATGTGGAAGGTACGCAGAGTGAGCTGCGTGCCCGGCTCGCCGATGGACTGCGCGGCCAGGATGCCGACCGCCTCGCCCAGGTCCACCATCCCCATCGTCGCCAGGTTGCGCCCGTAGCACTGGCGGCACAGCCCGCGGCGGCTGTCGCAGGTGAGGACGTTGCGGATCTTGACCGACTGGATCCCCGCGTCCTCGATGTTGTCCGCCACCTCCTCGGTGATCAGCTCGCCGGCCGCCACGAGCTGCTCGTTGTCGATCGGGTCCACCACGTCGTCGGCGGCCACGAAGCCGACGATGCGGTCCTTGAGCGGCTCCACCACGTCCTCGCCCTCCTTGAGCGCGGACACTTCCAGGCCCAGCACCGTGCCGCAGTCCTCCTCGCTGATCGTGACGTCCTGCGCCACGTCCACCAGGCGGCGGGTCAGGTAGCCGGCGTCGGCCGTCTTGAGCGCCGTGTCGGCCAGGCCCTTTCGCGCGCCGTGCGTGGAGATGAAGTACTCCAGCACGGTGAGCCCTTCCCGGAAGTTCGACTTGATGGGGCTCTCGATGATCTCGCCGATGCCGCCGGTGAGCTTCTTCTGGGGCTTGGCCATCAGGCCGCGCATCCCGGCGAGCTGCCGCATCTGGTCGCGGCTACCGCGGGCGCCGGAGTTCATCATCATGAACACCGGGTTGAAGCCCGCGCGGTCGCCGGCCAGGCGCGCCACCATGGCGTCGGCCACGTCGTTGTTGGCGTGCGTCCAGGTGTCGATCACCTTGTTGTAGCGCTCGCCGTTGGAGATGACGCCGTTGTTGTACGCGCGGGTGAAGCGCGCCACGTCGTCGTCCGCCTCGCGAAGGATCTCGTCCTTCTCGGCCGGGATCTTCATGTCCTCGATCCCCACCGACACGCCGCCAAAGGTGGCGTAGCGGAAGCCGAACGCCTTGAGGTCGTCAAGGAAGACCACCGTGCGCCCCAGCCCCACCGTGCGGTAGGCGCTGAAGATCACGTCGCCCAGCTCCTTCTTCCCCATGGTCTTGTTCCAGAAGCCCATCGGCCCCGGCACCACGGAGTTGAAGATCACGCGCCCCGGCGTGGTCTGGATCCAGACGGGCTTGCGCGCCTCGCCCTCGTCCAGCTCCGCGTCGGGACGCGGGTCGGTGAGGTAGTAGACCGGCGAGTGCAGCTCCACCAGGTTGTGCGCCAGCGCCATCTCCACCTCGGCCACGTTGCCGAAGCGGCGGATCAGCTTGGATGCATCGCGCTCGCCGCCGGGACGCGCGCGCTCCTCCGCGTCGGCCGCGAAGGCGAGCGGGGAATCGGCGCGGTCCTTGGTCAGCCAGTAGCACCCGATCACGATGTCCTGCGACGGCGCGGCGATGGGCCGGCCGTTGGAGGGCAGCAGGATGTTGTTGGACGACAGCATCAGCACGCGCGCCTCGAGCTGGGCCTCGAAGCTCAGCGGGACGTGCACGGCCATCTGGTCGCCGTCGAAGTCGGCGTTGAAGGCGGCGCACACCAGCGGGTGCACGCGGATCGCCTTGCCTTCGACGAGCACCGGCTCGAACGCCTGGATGCCCAGGCGGTGAAGCGTGGGGGCGCGGTTCAGGAGCACCGGGTGGTCGCGGATGATGTCCTCGAGCACCTCGTACACCCGCGGGTCGTCGCGCTCCACGATCTTCTTGGCGCGCTTCACCGTCTCCGCCTCGCCCCGCTTCTCGAGCTCGTGGATGATGAAGGGCTTGAAGAGCTCCACGGCCATCGCCTTGGGCAGGCCGCACTGGTGCAGCTTGAGCTCGGGGCCCACCACGATCACGGAACGGCCCGAGTAGTCCACGCGCTTGCCCAGCAGGTTCTGCCGGAAGCGGCCCTGCTTCCCCTTCAGCATGTCGGACAGGGACTTCAGCGGACGCTTGCCCCTGCCGCGGATCGCCTTGCTGCGGCGGCCGTTGTCGAACAGCGCGTCGACGGCCTCCTGCAGCATGCGCTTCTCGTTGCGGAGGATGACCTCCGGGGCGCGCATCTCCATCAGCTTCTTTAACCGGTTGTTCCGGTTGATGACGCGGCGGTACAGGTCGTTCAGGTCGGACGTGGCGAACCGGCCGCCGTCCAGCGGCACCAGCGGCCGCAGGTCGGGCGGGATCACCGGGATCACGTCCATGATCATCCACTCAGGCCGGTTGCGCTCGGACGGCGTGGCGCCGGAGGCGCGGATGGCGTCGATGACCTTGAGGCGCTTCAGCACCATCTTCTTGCGGTGCTGGCTCGTCTCGGTGGCCACCTGCGCGCGCAGCGACTCGGCCAGGCTGTCCACGTCGATCTGGCGCAGGAGGTTGCGCACCGCGTCCGCGCCGATGTCGGCCGCGAAGTCGGCGTCGCCCTCTTCGGCGGCCTTGGCGCGGAGGGCGATGAACTCGTCCTCATCCAGCACCTGCGAGTGCTTCACGTCCTGCGCGCCGACGTTGGTGACCACGTACGTAGCGTAGTAGATCACCTTTTCCAGGTCGCGCAGCGTCATCCCCAGCAGGTAGCCCATCTGCGAGGGGAGCGTCTTGAACATCCAGATGTGCGCCACGGGCACGGCCAGCTCGATGTGCCCCATCCGCTCGCGCCGCACCTTGCTGAGCGTCACTTCGACGCCGCACTTGTCGCAGACGTGGCCGCGGAAGCGGATGCGCTTGAACTTGCCGCAGTGGCACTCCCAGTCCTTGACCGGACCGAAGATGCGCTCGCAGAAGAGCCCGTCCCGCTCCGGCTTGAAGGAGCGGTAGTTGATCGTCTCCGGCTTGGTCACTTCGCCGAAGCTCCAGCCCCTGATCTCGTCCGGGGACGCGATCTTGACCTGGATGTAGTTGAAGTCCTGCGAGCGTGTCTCGCGGGCGCGGGGAAAATCGATCATGTCAGTCCCCTGGATCTATGGTTTCCCGGGCGGCGGTGGCTCGGGATCAGTACTCGTTGGTCGTACGGGTTCGGCCGGGGTGCGTTAGTGCGTTAGTGCGTGAGTGCGTTTGGATCCAGCGCACTTACGCACTCACGCACTCACGCACTTTCCGTTCAGCTCCCCAGCGTTACGCTGATCCCCAGCGCCTGCAGCTCCTTCACCAGCACGTTGAACGACTCCGGCAGCCCGGGCTCGGGAAGGTTCTCGCCCTTGACGATCGCCTCGTACACGCGCGAGCGGCCGTTCACGTCGTCCGACTTCACCGTCAGGATCTCCTGCAGGGTGTGCGCGGCGCCGTACGCCTCCAGCGCCCACACCTCCATCTCTCCGAAGCGCTGGCCGCCGAACTGCGCCTTGCCAGCCAGCGGCTGCTGCGTGACCAGCGAGTACGGCCCGATGGAGCGCGCGTGGATCTTGTCGTCCACCAGGTGGCTCAGCTTCAGCATGTAGATGGCTCCCACGGTGACCGGGCTCTTGAACGTCGCCCCGCTGCGGCCGTCGCGCATCCACACCTTGCCGCCCGGGGTGAGCCCGGCGCGGAGCATGTGCTCCTCCAGCGCCGCGTTCAGCCCCTCGCCCCCCTTCGTGGTGGTGAGGGCGAAGGCGGCCGGGAACTCCGCCTCGAACGTCCCCTCGCCACGCTCCACCAGCTCGCGCCCCGCGTCGATCAGGTACTTGCGGAGCGAGTCCAGCTTCACCGCCAGCTCGCCGTCGGCCGCGGGGGTCCCCACGATCCGGTCGATGGCGCGGCCGATCCCCATCTCGGGGCGCGGCTGCACCCCCGCCGCCGCCTCCACCGCCTGCACCGCCTCCGCCACCTGACGCGCGTCGTGCACGTCGAAGGTGGGCGGCTCGGCCGTCACGTTCAGCGCCTGCCGGGCCCAGTGGGCGCCGGCCAGGCGCAGCAGCGCGCCGATCTCGTCTTCCGACGCGCCCTGGAAGACGGGGGTCTTGGCTTCGAAGCCCAGCACCCGCGCCGCCCACCCCAGGTGGGTCTCCAGGATCTGCCCCACGTTCATGCGGCTGGGCACGCCCAGCGGGTTGAGGCACACGTCCACCGACCGCCCGTCCGGAAGGAACGGCATGTCCTCCTCTGGCACGATGCGGGCGATGATGCCCTTGTTCCCGTGGCGCCCGGCCATCTTGTCGCCCACCGAGATCTTGCGCTTCTCGGCGAGGTACACCTTCACCAGCTGCACGACGCCCGGGGGCAGCTCGTCCGGCTGGAACACCTTGTCGATCTGGTTCTCCGTGCGCTGGCGAACCCGCTCGATGCGGCGCTTGCTCTCGTCGATCAGGCGGCGAAGCTGCTCGTTGGTGGCGCGGTCCGTGACCTTGAGCGTGGTGAGGTCCACCTCGTTCAGGTCCAGGCTCGCGATCACGTCGTCGGTCAGCATCGTCCCTTCGTTGAAGAAGGGCTCCACCGTGCCGCGCTTCAGGAACAGCGCCACTTCCTTCCCGCGGATCAGCTCGCGCACTTCCTCGTCGCGCGCCTCGCCGATGCGGCCGATCTCGCCGCGCTCGTAGGAGCGCAGCTCGCCGATGCGCTGGCCCCGCTCCTTTTCCAGGATCGGGTCATCGATGCGGCGGCTGAAGATCTTCACGTCGATCACCGTGCCCTCCACGCCGGGCGGCACCTTGAGCGACGAATCCTTTACGTCCTTGGCCTTCTCGCCGAAGATGGCGGTCAGCAGCTTCTCTTCGGGGGAAAGCTCGGTCTCGCCCTTGGGGGTGATCTTGCCCACCAGGATGTCGCCGGCCTTCACCCGCGCGCCGATGCGCACCACGCCCCGCTCGTCGAGGTCGACGAGGGACTCCTCGGCGACGTTGGGGATTTCGCGGGTGATCTCCTCCATCCCGCGCTTGGTGTCGCGCACCTGCAGCTCCAGCTCCTGGATGTGGATCGACGTGTAGACGTCGTCCTTGACCAGCCGCTCGCTGAGGACGATGGCGTCCTCGAAGTTGTGGCCGTACCAGGGCATGAAGGCCACCAGCAGGTTGCGCCCCAGCGCCAGCTCGCCGCCGTCCGTCGATGCGCCGTCGGCCAGCACGTCGCCCTTGGCCACGATCTGGCCCTTGCGCACGATGGGCCGCTGGTTGAGGGCGGTGTCCTGGTTGGTGCGCCAGTACTTCTTCATCCGGTAGCGGTCGAACTGCGCCAGCCTGCGCAGCGGCTCGCCGGCCGCGCCCGCGCCCTCCATCCCGGCGTCAACCAGGATGTGGTCCGCGGTCACTTCCTTGACGAGACCCGCGCGCCGCGCGACCACCACGGCGCCCGAGTCCACGGCCACCGTCTGCTCCAGCCCCGTGCCCACCACCGGCGCGTCCGGGAAGAGCAGCGGCACCGCTTGGCGCTGCATGTTGGAGCCCATCAGCGCGCGGTTGGCGTCGTCGTGCTCCAGGAAGGGAATCAGGGCGGCGGCCACCGACACCAGCTGGTCCGGCGCCACGTCCATGTAGTCGATCTCGTCCGGGCGCAGCAGCGGGAAGTCGCCCCGCTCGCGGCACAGCACGAACTCGGCGCCGAAGGTCAGCTCCGGCGTGAGCGGCGCGTTGGCCTGCGCGATCCGGGCGCTCTCTTCCTCGTTGGCCGAGAGCCAGGCGGTGATCGACGTCACCACCGGCACCACGTGCGTGGTGGTGGCGACGGCGCCCAGCGCCACGCGGCCGATCTCCGTCTCGCTGGGAAGCGAGGGGACGCCGCTCACGTAGTCGATCCCCACCGTGTCCGGCGTGTCGCCGAACTCGGCCACCGTGAGACCCTCCATCTGGCGGGTGTGCAGCGCCTCGGCCACCTCGGGCGTCAGCACCGTGCCCGGCACCGCCAGCACCGCCGACGAGCGCGGCGCGAACACCCGCACCGGCAGCGACATCGGGTTGCGGATCGCCTCGGGGGCCACGCCGCGG
Source organism: Longimicrobium sp. (assembly GCA_036387335.1). Lineage (NCBI taxonomy): Bacteria > Pseudomonadati > Gemmatimonadota > Longimicrobiia > Longimicrobiales > Longimicrobiaceae > Longimicrobium > Longimicrobium sp. Next base: position 6,555 of record DASVTZ010000218.1, on the reverse strand, counting down.
GCCTGGGCCCCGGCGCGGCGGCTCACCACGCGCACCACGTTCACCGGCTGCGCCGCGATGCGGCCCGCCAGCTCGTCCGTGATCCGCTCGCCGCGGCGCGCCATGATGGGCAGCGCCAGCACGTGCGGCTCCCACTCCGCCTGCGGGATCTCGCCCGCCAGCATGCGCGGGAAGAGCTCGCTCCAGTCCGGCACGTCCTCGGCCAGCTCCGCGCCGGTGATCATGGCGCGGAAGATCTCGCGGCCGCGCTCGGCGTCGATCTCCTCGTTCTTCTTGGCGAACACCTTGGCCCGCTCGCCCAGCACCAGCCGCACGCTCTCCTCGAGCTTCACGGTGGTGGGGTAGCGCAGGATCGAGCGCACCACCTTGCGGTACGGCGTCTCGATGAAGCCCAGGTCGTTGATCCGCGAGTACGTGGTCAGCGAGTTGATGAGGCCGATGTTGGGCCCTTCCGGCGTCTCGATGGGGCACATGCGCCCGTAGTGCGAGTAGTGCACGTCTCGCACTTCGAAGCCGGCGCGCTCACGGGTAAGGCCGCCCGGCCCCAGCGCGCTGAGACGCCGCTTGTGCGTCATCTCGGCCAGGGGGTTGGTCTGGTCCATGAACTGGCTGAGCTGGCTCGACCCGAAGAACTGCTGGATCACGGCGGACACGGTCCGCGCGTTCACCAGGTCGTCGATGTTGATCTTGTCCGGGTCGGAGACGATCGACATCCGCTCGCGGACGAGCCGCGCCATGCGGCTGAGGCCCACCGAGAACTGGTTGGCGATCAGCTCGCCCACGGACCGCACGCGGCGGTTCCCCAGGTGGTCGATGTCGTCCGTGTCGCCGCGCCCTTCCTGCAGCTCCACGAGCTGCCAGAGGATGGCGAGCACGTCCTGCGCGGTGAGCGCCGTCATCCCCGCCGGCGGCATGCTGAAGCCGAGAGTGCGGAAGGCGTCCACCAGGCGCTGGTTGATCTTGTAGCGGCCCACGCGGCCCAGGTCGTACCGCTTGTTGAGCGTCTCCTCCGTGTACTCGCTGTAGTCCGAGCGCGCCGTTCCCGGCGTCAGCGCGGACGACATCTCGCCGGCCACCACCAGGCTCTGGCGGGGCTGGAAGAGGAGGCGCCACACCTGCGCGTACACCTGCACCACGCGGTTCAGCTCGTACACCAGCACGCGGCTGGGACGGCCGGCACGCTCGGAGCGCTCCTCGCGGAAGCTCTCCCACACGTAGCGGATGCCGCGCTCCTGGGCGTAGCGGAGCATGCGCTCCTCGGCCGAGCGCTGGGCGTCGCGCGAGTTGGGGTCGGTGGCCTGCCCGTCGCGCTCGCTCCAGTCGCGCAGGAAGTCGCCGATGTGCGCAACCGAGTCGCCGCCCTCCAGGAACTCCTCCTCCGTCCACGCGTCGGGCGCGGGGGCGGTGCCGGGGCGCACCAGGTTGTGGATGGCGAAGAGCGAGTCCAGCGTGCCGCGCGTGGGGTCCTTGGCCAGCGTGGCGCGCAGCGCGCTCCCGCTCTGCCCGCCCGAGCGGAAGACCGACACCTGGTCGATCCCCGCGCGGTTCAGCCGCTGCAGCGTCTCGCCGCTCAACTCGTCGCCGGCGCGGGCCAGCAGCGCCCCCGCCACCACGGGAAGCTGGTAGACCTCGCCCGCGCGCATGGAGGCGTAGTCCTCCGCCGTGAGCCTCGTGCCGCGGGCGAACACCTCGCCGGTGCCCGGGATCACCACGTCGCGGTACAGGACGGGGCCGTCGGAGCCCAGCATGGCGGGGTCCGGCACGTCCTCGGCCAGGAAGCCGTAGAAGGCGTCGCCGCGGCGCGCCTCGCGCCCGGTGGGCACCTCGAACGACGACAGCGGAGCCGACTCGCGCTTGAAGAACACGCCCAGCACGTCCACGTCGCGCGAGAAGCCCACGGCGCGCAGCAGGGCGGTGGCCGGGAACTTCTTCTTCTTGTCGATGTGCACCGCCACCACGTCGTGGATGTCGACGGTGAACTCGACCCACGAGCCGCGGAACGGGATGATGCGGGCGCTGAACAGCTTCGACCCGTTGGGGTGGATGTTCTCCTCGAACACCACGCCGGGCGAGCGGTGGAGCTGCGATACGATCACGCGCTCCGCGCCGTTGATGATGAAGGTGCCGAGCGGGGTCAGCACCGGGAGGTCACCGAGGTAGACCTCCTTTTCGATGATGTCCTTTGGACGGCGCTCGTCCCCCAGGTCTTCCCAGACCACCAGACGGAGGGTCGCCTTGAGCGGAGCGGCGTACGTCATGTCGCGCTCCATGCACTCCTCCATGTCGTACTTGGGCTCGCCGAGCGAGTACCGTACGAACTCCAGGGAGAAGTTGCCGTTCACGTCCGAGATCGGAAAGATCTCGTTGAAGACACGCTCCAGGCCCACGTCCTCGCGCTCCCGCGCGGCGGCGTCGGTCTGCAGCAGCGTCTCGAACGCGCGCAGCTGGACGTCGAGGAGGTTGGGGTGCTCCATCCCCGCCGTGAGCTTGGCGAAGGAGACGATCGGTTTGTTCAGCGTAGCCAATTGGCTCTCCCTTGGGTGCTGGCGTAGGTCATACCGGGCGACGGCGCGGGGGACAGGTCCTAAAGTGCCAAGTGCTAAGTGCCAAGTGCTTAAATGCTGTTCAGGACTTAGGACTTAGGACTTAGGACTTCCCCGCCTGATCGTACCACATGCGCCGGTATCAACAGGGAAGCGCAAACGACCCCAACCGGAAGACCCGGCGGGGTACGGTACCGTCCAGTATCTATTGAGATAGCTGCGCAATCATGGTCCGTCGGGTGAAAGTGGACGGCTGGGCTCCCGGCCCCCACGGGGACGGGAAGGGCCCCGCCCGGGGTGCCGCGGGCGAACCCGCGACACCCCGGGCGTACCGTCACTACTTCACCTCGACGCCCGCGCCCTGCTCCTCGAGCTTGGCACGGATCTGGGCGGCCTCCTCCTTGGAAACGCCCTCCTTCACGGCCTTGGGGGCGCCGTCCACCAGGTCCTTCGCCTCCTTGAGGCCAAGGCCGGTGATCTCGCGCACCACCTTGATGACCTGGATCTTCTTCTCGCCGGCGCCGGTGAGCATGACGGTGAACTCCGTCTGCTCCTCGACCGCGGCGGCGGGGGCGCCGCCGGCCGGGGCCGCGGCGGCCATCGCCATGGGGGCGGCGGCGGTAACGCCGAACTTCTCTTCGAAAGCCTTGACGAAGTCCGAGAGCTCGAGGACGGTCATGTTGCCGATCGCGTCGAGCAGCTCGTCACGGGAAAGCGTGGTGGCCATGTTTTTTAGGCTCCTGGTACAGTACAGGTTGCGAAGGCTAGATCTATGTTCGGACCGCGGGAACGTCGTGCCCCGGCCGGTCCCGTGCACCCGGACCCGTCAGTGGGTCCCGGTGCGGGGTCAGGCTTCGGCGCCTTCCCGCTGCTGCCGAAGCTGGTCCACGGCCCGGGCGAACCCGGACAGAAGCTGGCTCATGCCGCCGGCCAGGCGCGCCATCGGCGCCTGCAGCCCGCCCGCGATCTGCGCGAGAAGCACTTCCCGCGAGGGAAGGTCGGCGAGCTTCTTCACCTGCGCGGCGTCCACCGAGCGGCGCTCCACGACGGCACCCTTCACCGTCGGGCGGTCGCCGAACTCGCGCATGAAGTCGGTGAGCACCTTGGCCGCGGCCACCGCGTCGTCGCGCCCGATCACCAGCCCGGTGGGCCCGGTGAAGGAAGACGCCACGTCCGGCAGCTCGAGACCCTCCAGCGCGCGCTGCGCCAGGGTGTTCTTGACGACCACGTACTCCACCCCCTGCCTGCGCAGGCGCGAGCGGAACTCGGTGATCTGCTTCACGTTCAAGCCCGTGAAGTCGGTCAGGTAGAACGCCTGGGCAACCCGCAGCTTGTCCTGGAGCTCGCCGACGACGACGTCCTTCTCGAGTCTGTTCATCGGGCTACCTCCGGAACAGGTTGGCGTCCACGGCCACACCCGGGCCCATCGTGCTGGACACGGTGAGGCCGCGCACGTACTGCCCCTTGGCGGCGGCGGGCTTGGCGCGGATCACGGTCTCCATGAACGCGCCCAGGTTCTCCTCCAGCTTCGCCACGTCGAACGAAACCTTGCCGATGGGGACGTGGAGGTTCCCGGTCTTGTCGGTCCTGAACTCGATCTTGCCGGCCTTGATCTCACGGACGGCGCGGGCGACGTCCATCGTCACCGTGCCGGCCTTGGGCGTGGGCATCAGCCCGCGCGGGCCCAGGATGCGGCCGAGCTGGCCCACCTGGCCCATCATGTCCGGCGTGGCCACGGCCACGTCGAAGTCCAGCCAGCCGTCCTTGATCTTCTGGACGTACTCCACGCCGACGAAATCGGCGCCTGCTTCCTCCGCCTCACGCGCGCGGTCGCCCTGGGCGATCACGAGAACGCGGGCGGTCTTCCCCGTACCATGGGGAAGGACGACGGCCCCGCGGACGATCTGGTCCGCGTGCCGGGGGTCCACGCCAAGCCGCACGGCCGCTTCCACGGTCTCGTCGAACTTGGCGAACGACAGCTCCTTGACGAGGCTCACCGCCTCGGGGACGCTGTAGTTCTGGCCCTCGGGAACACGGGCCTGCGCCTCGCGGAACTTCTTTCCGTGTCTGGGCATGTACTCCCTCAGGTGATCCTGATGACGAGTCCTCCCGCTGCGGGGTCACCCACCCCGGAGTGGTCGACGGACGGGAACGAGGGTCTGCGCCGTTGCCGGCACGGGAGGGCAGGAGACCGCTCCCTGGTGTCCGCCCCTCGCTCCGCTTCTCCTGCCTCCGACGCGGCGCGGGCGCCCGTCGTAATGCGAGATCAATGCGGGAAGTCCTGAGTGCTAAGTCCTAAGTGCTGAAGTGCTGTTACTTAGCACTTAGGACTTGGCACTTCAGCACTTCCTTTATCCCACGATCTCGAGCCCCATCGAACGCGCCGTTCCCGCGATCATGCGCATGGCGCCGTCGAGGTCCGCCGCGTTCAGGTCGGGCATCTTGGTCTCGGCGATCTGGCGCACCTGGTCCTGCGTGACGCGCCCGATCTTGGTCTTCTTGGAAGAAGCCGAGCCCTTGTCCACACCCGCCGCCTTCTTCAGCAGGACGGCCGCGGGGGGCGTCTTGGTGATGAAGGTGAAGGAGCGGTCGCCGTACACGGTGATCTCCACGGGGATGATCATCCCGGGCTGACCCTGCGTGCGCGCGTTGAACTGCTTGCAGAACTCCATGATGTTCACGCCGTGCTGGCCCAGCGCGGGGCCGACGGGAGGAGCCGGGTTGGCGGCCCCTGCGGGAACCTGGAGCTTGATGAAGCCGGTTACTTTCTTAGCCATCGTACGACCTCAGAGATCAGAATCCGCGAAGCTGCGTGTAGTCCAGCTCGATGGAGGTGGGGCGCCCGAAGAGCGACACCTCCACCTTTACCTTCCCCTTGTCGTGGTCGATGTCCTGGACGGTGCCGCTGAACTCCTTGAACGGCCCGTCCGTGACCTCCACCACCTGCCCGTGCGTGAAGGGGATGAGCACCACTGGCTCCTCCGCCCCCGCCACCGGCTCCGCCTCCTGCCCGAAGATCTTGGCCAGCTCGTCTTCGGAGAGCGACTGCGGCTCGGCGCCGGAGCCCAGGAACTTGATGACGCCCTGGATCCCGTTGACGAGGTTCACCGTGCGCTGGTTGCTCACCATCTTCACCAGCACGTAGCCAGGGTACAGCTTGCGCGTAACGGTGACGCGCTTGCCGTTGCGGATCTCCACCACCTCCTGCGTGGGGACCAGCACTTCCTGGATCTGCTTCTCCTGCGGCTCGCCCGGCTCTTCGTCGATGCGGCGCTGGATCAGCCGCTGCACCTTGTTCTCGTGCCCGGAGTAGCTCTGGATGGCGTACCACTTCGCCTCGGCCATGGTCATAGCGCTCACGCGAAAAGCGAGCGAACCAGGTCGAGAACGGTGCGGACCGCCAGGTCCATCCCGAAGATGATCAGGGCGACCATCGCCACGAAGGCGAGGATGACGCCCGTGGAGCTCTTCAGCTGCTCCTGGTCCGGCCAGGTGATCTTCTGGACCTGCTCTTTCACGTCGACGAGAAACTCTCGCGCGGACGTACGGGTCGTCTCAGCCATGCAAGGAAACCGATGGTGCAATGAACGGTTGCGGCCGGCGCGGGGCCGGCCCTATGCAGCGGGGCCGCCGCCCGTGGGCGGCGGCGGGAGCGCTACTTGGTTTCCTTGTGGGGCTGGTGCTTGTTGCACCGGGGGCAGTACTTGCTGTACTCCACGCGCTCCGGGTGCTTCCGCTTGTTCTTGGTCTTGTTGTAGTTCCTCTCCTTGCACTCCGTGCAGGCGAGGATGATGATGTCGCGCATGGCTCAGGCCCTCATGTAGTAACGGCCGGCAGCCGCGGCGTCGCCGCGGCTGCCCGCACGGATGGTTACTCTACGATCTCGGTGACGACGCCGGCGCCCACGGTGCGGCCGCCCTCGCGGATGGCGAAGCGCAGCTCCTTCTCCATGGCGATCGGCGTGATCAGCTCCACCACCATCTGCACGTTGTCGCCCGGCATCACCATCTCC